>CAYYCA010000068.1:0-8860 GCA_964470265.1 uncultured Fimbriimonadales bacterium
CGTAGCGTCGGCGTCCCGCCGACGATTTGTACTCCTTGAAACCTCAGTTGGTATTATTCCAGTACAATCATATCTACCCCTTCCACGCGCCGCTGAGTCGCAGTTGCAACAGGCTCACAATCAATAGCCCCAGCGCGAGCGTCCAGCCGACCGCCGAAGCGTAGCCCAAATCGCCCGCCACATAGCCGTTGATATAGAGATACATCACAATCGTCAGCCCCGCGGCGTCAGGCCCCGGCGACCGTCCCAGCATCACCCACGGCAGCTCGAACAGCTGGAACGAGCCAATGGTGCTGACAATCACCACAAAAATCAACACATGGCGAATGCCTGGCAGCGTCACATGCCAGAACTGCGCCCAGCTGTTCGCGCCGTCGATGGTCGCCGCCTCATACAGCTCGCGCTCCACTGCCTGCAGCCCCGCCAGGAAATAGACCATATGCATTCCTACATACATCCACAGGCTGGTCATCACGAGCGCAGGCATCACAAGGCTTGGCTCCGCCAGCCAGCGCGTGTCTAAAGGCGTGCCCACTGTCGCATGCAGGAAGCGGTTCACCAGGCCGTACTGCGGTACAAACAACACGCTGAACAGCACCCCCACGAATACCTGCCCCACCAGATTCGGCGAGAAGAACGCCAACCGAAAGAACTCGCGCCCTTTCACCCAGCGCGAGTTGAGAAGGATCGCCAAGCCCAGCCCCAGCGGGATCTGCAACGCCAGCGACCAGAAGGTGTAGACCGCCGTGTTGCGCACCGCCTTCCAGAAATCGGGGTCGCTGAACAGGAATCGGAAGTTTTCCAGCCCCACGAACACCTGATCGCGCGGGCCGCTGGTGATGTAGAACGCCAGAATCACGCTTTTGATGAGCGGATACGCGCCGAACACGAGAAACAGGATTAGGAACGGCGCGACGAAGAGATACGGCGCGAGTTTATCGCCGCGCGGAGGGCGTCTGCGGGGCGACGCGGCGCGAGCAGCAACCGTCTCGGCGGGCAGGTCAGGCGTTTTCATGCAAATACGGGTTCCTCCTCATCTGGCGGCGTACTTCGCCTGCGGCGCGCGCCATCTGCTGGCGCACAAAGCCATCGAAGCCGCGCTCGCCGTAGCGGTTGTAGTAGTCCACACAGGCGATTAGCGCTTCGCTGAGTTTCGCCTTCGCTAAGCCGATGTAGGGGCTGGTATATTGGGGCGGGGTCTGCGGCGCGAGGTTCGCGTACAGCCTGCCCAGCGGCTGGTTGCTCCAGAACGGGCGCGGCTCGTCATACGCGGGATGATCCCACAAATCGCGCGCGGGAGGCAAAATGTTCGTGTTGCGGAACTGCTCGGCGAGCGCATCCTTGTTGAGGTACAGGTGCATGATGAGTTCCCACGCGAGGTCGGGGTCGGCGCACCGTTTCGTAATCCCAATCATCGTGCCGCCCCATGTGCTGGTGCGCCGCCCGCCGGGGGTAAACGCGGGCAGGGGCATCAGCGCCATCCGCCCGCCTACTTTGGGCACATCCTGCTCAATCACCTTCGTGCGCCAGTCAGGGGCGACCATGAAGAGATAATAGCCGTCTTCCAGCGCGCGAGTGAAAATCTGCCCGCCGCCCAAATCGTTGCCGATGCGATACCTGCCCGCCACGAGAGGCACATAATATTTCATCGTGGCAATCGCGATTTCGTTGTCCAGCGTGCAGTTGCCCTGTGGGTCAAAGTAGCCCCCGTCGCGCTGGAACAGCATCACCTCGAAGCTGGAGACGCCTGCAGGGGGCAGCTCCATCATAAAGCGCTTGCCGGGTACTGTGACGCGCCTGCCAATCTCCACGAACTCGTCCCATGTGCGAATGGCGTCCACATCGATTCGCAGCTGCTCGATCAGGTCGCGTCGGTAGGCGAGCATAACGGGATGGACATCGTGGGGGATGCCAAAGATGCGCCCGCGTGTGGTGTAGGGGGCGAAGCGCGCCTGCACGATGCGCTCCCACAGTCCCGTCTTGTGAATGCGCTCGGTGAGATCCCGAAAGCCGATGCTCTCCAACCTGCCCCGAAAGAAACTGCCCGCCCAGCTGATTTCGACTTCCACGAGGTCGGGCACATCGAGGTTCGACCAGAACGCCGCCTGCAGGCGCGAGGTGACGGCTTCGCCCGCCACAATCTGGATATCGACGCTCTTGCCCGGATGCTTCTGCAGGAAATCGGGGAGCATTTTGAGGTAGGCGTCAGCGTGGGGCTTGGCGAAAGTCCACAGGCGCAGGTCGGCGGTCTGCTTTTGCCCGCGCCGCGCGGCAAGATAGACGCCGCTGGCGATTGCCAGCCCCGCCATCGTCGCCGCCGATGCCCCATAGGGAAACCGCGCCATGCGCATGTTATATACGGCGCGTTGCTGAGGGATTCCTGTTGTTTCGCTCAGAAGTGGCTCTGCAGAACTATAATACCAGTCGGGGTTTCAAGCGAGACAACACCTTCGTGGGCGGCGTGCCTGCTGTTTTTCGCCCTCACCCCCATCTTCTCTCCCACGCCGTGGGAGAGGGGAGTCGCGTGTATGCAACGCGCATCGGGTTCCCCCTCTCCCGCGACGCGGGCGAGGGGGTTAGCTGATAAGGGTACAACGCTCTCCCTCAACCTGAGCGTAGTAGCCGTGTTTTCTAAGAACCCCCTCCTTCAGGTTCCCCCTACTGCGTAGGGGGAACCGTGCCAGGTTCGGTTCCCCTCGCGGAGCGGGGGGAATCTTACGGAGGGAGGAATGGTCCGTTTATTATTCAAACCCTATCAGCCGTCTATTCTTATACTAACCCAAGTTGCTACCTGCTCGTTTTGAGCGGGCGAGATTCCTCGCTCCGCTCGGAATGACGAAGCTGGCTTGGCAAAAATGAACCTGCCATTCCGAGCCGAAGGCGAGGAATCCCGGCATGGGTAGCAACCAGAGTACAGGTGCGGCTCAGTGTTCGTCGACGGCGTTTAGGTCTCGCTCGACAATCGCAATCACGACGGCGGTGAGCGCGAGGGCGACGGTCAGTCCAATCGCTGCGCCGATTCGCGTGGCGCGGGGCATATCGGCGACTGTCGCGGCGAGGCTGCCAAGGGGCAGCACGATGATTAGCCCCAGCATGCTCAGCGGCGCAATCCAGTGGAACAGGCGGTTGCCGTACAGATACGCGCTGAGCGCAGCGCCGAGTGCGCCCGCTGTCCAGCCCGCCGCCGCCCGCTCCGAAAAAACCGCCGTGAGACCGAGCGGCGCAACCGACGCCCAGAACCCCGCGAGCAGCGACCGCCACAGCGGCGACCGCTCCCCGCGCCGACTCCACCAGAGCGCGAGCGCGCCCAGACCAATCAGCGCAATCAGGAAGGCGAGCAGGGTAAAGTAAAGATACAAATCGGCGCGGGGCGGGCGCAGCGGGTAGCTTAGCGTGAAGAGCCGAAAGCCCAGCACGCTCGTCAGCAGCAGCGCGCCCGCGACATAGAGCGCGTTCTCGTGAACCGTCGTGCGCGTGAACTCACGATGGGTCATCACCAGCGCGTGCAGGGCAGTCATCAGGGCGCAGACCGCCAGTCCGAACCCCCGCATCGTCGCGAAGGCGGCGGCGAGCAGTCCTACCCACACCAGCAGGGCGTAGCGCGACCAGAGTTCGCTGCCCGACAGCCCCCGCGCGAGCATGGCGGCGACGAGCGTCATCAGTACCAGCTCCAGCCACGGCGCGTCGGAGCCTGCGAGCCGATAGCCGACCGCCGTGAGCGCGAACCCACCGAACAGCAGGATATAGCTGTAGCGCCAGCCGATGCGCCTCCCGCGCGCGAGCAGCGTCGCCAGCCCGAACGCCGCGAGTCCCGCCCCTGCGATGCAGACGCCGAACCAGAGCGGCGCGCCCGCGTAGGTCGCCAGCGCTGTCGTCCAGCAGAGCGCGAGCGTGCTGAGCGCGACGCTCTCCAGCGACGCCCACGCCCGACCCAGCAAGACCCACATCAGCCCCGTCGCAATCCCAACGCCCCAGAGCGCGGGCAGCAGCCCCTCCCGCGCGAACGCCAGCGCGAGCGCGGGCGCGCTCAGCGGCAGCAACGCCCCCAACCACTCATAGTGCAACCGACTGCCCACGAACGCGCCCATCAGCCACAGCCCCGACGCCGTCAGCACGCCCCAGCCGAGCGCGCCCCCCGCCTGAAAATAGGGCGCAGGCGCCGCAGGCAAAGTCAAGCCGAACGCCACAAACGCTATCAGCCACACCAGCGGGAGCGCGAACGCAGGAAACATCGGCGCACGCACACGCGCCATCAACGCCGCAACCAGCCCCAACCCGAAACAGATTCCGCCAACTGACCACGCCGCGAGACTCATCGAACGCCTCCCTCCTTAGAGGCGTGCATGGAGTTCCTGCTCAAAGGCGCGTTTCCTGCATGGGGCTGCTTATAAATTCAGCCCCGCGATATAGTCGTTCAACTCCCGCTGCGCTCGCGCGCGCTGCTCGCTCAGACGCTGGATGGCGCGGCGCGCCTCCTCGATCTCCCGCTCCTGTTGCGTCAGCTTCTGCACATATTGGCGGTAGAGTTCCGAGTTCCGATCGAGCTGCTTCATGTTTTCGCGGATGCGCGCCTGGTCGTCGCTGATGGCGCGGATTTTCGCCTCCTGCTGGCGAATCTCGGCGTCGAGGGTGCTGAGGGCGCGGCGGCGGTTGAGGATGCTCGCCAGCGCCTGACGCACAGGCTCGCTCAGTTGCCGATTCTGCGCCAACAGGCGCAGGGTCGTATCGTCCGCCTCCAGCAACGCGAGCGTTTCCTGCACGGTGCGCTGCTCGACAATCTTCAGCGTGCGGCTCTGGTTCGGCTCCAGCGCGAGGCGGAATCGATAGAAACTCGCGGTGCGCTCCGCGTCGCGCGGCTCCACGAGTTCCCACTCCCCATCGAACGGCTGCTCCATCAGCAGCGTGCGCGGCTTGCGGTCGCGGTTCTCGATGCGGTACTCGTTCTCGCGTCGGAGCTGGAGGCGCTGCTCCAGCACGCCGTTCACAATCTTGACCGACACTTGCTGCGAGGTGGTATCCTCGCGGTCGCGCGCGACTTCCACGCCCAAATCGAGCGCGAAGGTCAGCACGCGCTCGCCTTTCGGCTCCAGCGTGGTCAGTTGCGCGTCGCCGCCGTAGGAGCCGTTCAGGTAGACCGTGACGGGCCCCTCCATCAGCGTCAGGTCGGTCGTGTTCGTGAGTTTAACGCCGAAGAAGGGGTGGCGCGGGTGATTGGCGGGGTTGTAGAGCGAGACTGTCTCCGCCTGCACGGCGCGGCTCAGTACGGGGAGCATCGCCGACTGCTGGCGTAAGATGGTCACGGGCTGCTCGATGCGGTAGTCGAAGAGCGCGCCGCGCTCCTGCCCCGTCGCCATTTCGATGAGGCTTTCACGCAAGGCGGCGTCGGCGTCCGCCAGTCCGGGCGGGGCGGGCGCGCCGAAGCCGCCGCGTCCGGCGACGCCTGGCGCCATCTCTATCGCCGCCTCCTGCTTGCGCATCGCCGCTTCAGGCGCAGGGGGCAGCAACTCCGCGTCAATCGGCGTCTCCAGACGCGGACGCTGAATGTAAATCGGCTCATACAGGTTCTGAATGAAGCTCACCGGTCTGCCCGACACGAGTTCCACGCGCACATTGCGCCAGTCCTCGTCGGTGGTGTTCTCCACGATTGCCCAGCCCTGCAGCAGCGGCTCGCCCTCGCCCAGCACCAGCCGATAGGTCATCTTCCACAGGGGCATCTCGGTCAGGTAGCCCACCAGCACGCGCCGACTGCCCTGCCCGCGAAAGCGCAGCTCGACCGTCTTGCGCGTGGTGTCCAGCCCCGTCGCCAGCGCGGCGAGCGCGTCCTGCAACTCTTTCTGCAGTCGCTCGTCGCGCACGCGGAAACTGCGAATCGAATCCAGCCCGACGGAGCGCATCCCCTCGCGCGTCATCAGGTTCACGAACGGCTGATCGACGACCGCCTCGCCCGCGGCGACTTTGCGCGTCTCCACGCTCAGCACTGTGCCCTGCAGCGTCTCTTTTTCGATTTGAATCTCCACCGACGCGCCGCGCAGCCGTTGCATCAGCGTCGCGAGGTTCGGGTTATCGGCGATGTTAATCGCAAACGCGCTGAGCGTTCGGGTCAGCGGGTCGCGTGGGGCATACTGCACCGGCAGAATCTGCCCGCCGTCGAAGTCCACCAGCACGAGCGACTTGAGCAGATCATTCATCTGGTTCTCGCGCAGGCTGAGCGTGAGGCTCGTCTCGCCGTTCACGCGCCCCAACCGCTCGATATAGCCCACGCCGCTGCGGAACAGCACCACGCGCGTAATCGGCAACGCCTCCTGCGCCAGTCCGCTCCCTATCGTCAACAGTAAAAACGCCGTCCATGCGTATCGCATTGTCGTCTTGCCTCCGCTATATTATGACGCGCCATCGTTGGATAGGGTATAATCCCCTTCGCACGGAGGAATCGCCTTGAGTACGACGCGCACACGACGCAAAAATGGACAACAGAGGGTTGCGTTTCATGAGCGACTGGAGAAGAGCGATTTAATTGAGATTTATCGCCGACTTTGGTTTGCCCGCTTGTTTGACGAGGCGTTGTACGATGCGAAGAAAAAAGGTCGCCTGCGCCGCGGGAATGTGTACGGCTCGCGTGGGCAGGAAGCGATTATGGTCGGCACGACCTATCCGCTGCGCCCTGACGATTTCGTTTCGCCTATCCATCGCGACATGCCCGTGTTCGTGTTTCGCGGGATGACCGTGGAGCAGGTGATGTGTCAGGTGTGGGGCAAGGCGGAAGCCCCCACGCGCGGCAAAGACTCGTGGAGTCACATGGGCGATATGAATCTGGGGATTGTGCATTCCACGAGTATGCTCGGCTCCACGATTGCGGTGGCGTGCGGCGTGCTGTGGGCGCAACGGCTCGATGGCAGGCGCGACCGCGTGCTGGTCGCCTACACGGGCGAGGGCGCAACCGCCACGGGACCGTTCCACGAGGGACTGAATTTCGCCGCCGTACATAAACTGCCCCTGATTGTGGTGGTGGAGAATAACCAGTACGCCTACTCCACACCCGTCGAGCTGGAAGTGCCCACGAAAACCGTTGCCGAGCGTGCGCTGGGCTACGGCATCCCCGGCTACAGCATCGACGGCAACGATTTCAACGCAGTATACGACACGATGTGCGAGGCGTTAGACCACGCCCGCGCGGGCAACGGTCCCGTGCTGATCGAGTGCGTGACCTATCGCCTGCAGGGGCACGCCGACCATGACGAGACCCGCGCCCGCACCTATCGCCCCGTGGAGGAGATCGAGCTGTGGGAGAAGCGCGACCCAATCGTGCGCTACCGCCAGTATCTGCTTAGCACGGGGCTATTCACCGAAGCGGAGCTGCCCGAATCCCCGCGGGACATCAAAGAGCAGATCGAACGCGCCATCGCGTACGCGATTAGCAGCCCTGACCCTGAGCCGCACACGGCGCTGGAAGACATCTACGACGAGAGCGCGGGGGTGTCGCTATGAGAGAGGTCACTTTTCTGGAGGCGATTCGGCTCGCGCTCTGGGAAGAGATGGAGCGCGACCCGAATGTGTTCCTGATTGGCGAAGACATCGGGCGCATGGGCGGCGCGTTCGGCGTGACGGAAGGGTTCTATGAGCGGTTCGGTCCCGACCGCGTGGTGGACTCGCCTATCTCCGAGACGGCGATTATCGCGGTCTGCGTGGGCGCGGCGGCGGCAGGCAAACGCGGCGTCGCCGAAATGCAGTTCATCGACTTCATCTCCTACGGCTTCGACCAGGTGGTGAATGTCGCCGGCACCTATCTCTACCGCTCAGGGGGCAAAACGCCGATTCCTATCGTGGTGCGCGGTCCCTCGGGCGGCTATGTCGGCGGCAGTCTGTATCACAGCCAGCAGTTCGAGGCGTGGTTCTTCCATACGCCGGGCGTGAAAGTGGTACAGCCCGCCTTCCCCGACGACGCCTACGGACTGATGAAAGCCTCCATTCGAGACAATAACCCCGTGGTGTTCTACGAACACAAGTATCTCTACCGACGCATCAAGGGGCCCATCCCCGAAGCGCACGAGGACTATATCGTCAAGCTCGGCAGCGCGCGCATCCGACGCTACGGCGACGACATCACGGTGGTCACTTACGGCGCGATGGTGCATTTCGCCCTCGAGGCGGCTCAGCGGCTTGAAAAAGAGGGAATCTCTTTGGAAGTAATCGACCTGCGCACCATCAAGCCGCTTGATATGAAGACGATTCTGGAGTCGGTGCGCAAGACCAGCAAGGTATTAATTGTGTACGAAGCGCCGAAGACGGGCGGCGTCGGCGCGGAAATCTCGGCGCGGATTACTGAACAGGCGTTCGAGTGGCTCGACGCGCCGATTATGCGGGTGGCGGCGAAGGACGCCTTCGTGCCCTTTGCCGAGCCGCTGGAGAAGTTCGTGCTGCCCAGCGTAGACGATATCGTATTCGCCGCGCGGGAACTGGCGGCGTACTGAGGGAGACAGATGATGGCGGTTGCGGTGATTATGCCCGAACTGGGCGAGAGTATTGTGGAAGGCACGATAGTGCGCTGGCTGAAGCAGGAGGGCGACTCGGTCAAAGAGGACGAGCCGATTGTGGAGATTATGACCGACAAGGTGAACACCGAGTTGCCCGCGCCTGCATCGGGCGTATTGCAAAAGATTCTGGCGGCTGAAGGCGCGACCGTGCTGGTGGGGCAGGAACTCGCCTTGATTGCTTCCGAAGCCGAAGCCCGTAGCACGGACAGTCCTGTCCGTGCCGAAGCCGAAGCCCGTAGCACGGGCGTCCCGCCCGTGCAGCAGCCACCCTCCACGCTTGAGCGTCCCGCTCAAGCCACGCCTATCTCCGCCCCACCCCCCGTCACCTC
>CAYYCA010000069.1:0-4357 GCA_964470265.1 uncultured Fimbriimonadales bacterium
ATCAGGGACGCCGACGCCGTGCGCTGTTCAAAGCATCGGCGTCCCGACGACGAGACTGCGCTACTTCAGCTTCATCGGCTTATAAAACCACCAGCCCGCGAGATCGCGCTGGTCGGCGTAGTGGGGCGAGTTGGGGTCTTCGCTTTGTCCGGGCGGCAGCACGGTCTCCCCGAAGAACTGCTCGCCGAACTGGATAATCTGGATGTACGAGCCGCGGTCGGTGTAGGGCGCGCCGGGCAGCGCGTCGCCCCAGCCCATGCGCGGCGCGCTGTAGCGCCACAGGTTCATCCCGCCGCCGTATTGACGCTTCAGCTGCGTCAGCGCGTCCGCCAGCGCAATCGTCAGCACTTCCTCAGGCTTTTTGCCGTTGAAGTAGTCGTACTGGCGCGGGACGGGCGCCTGCCTGCCGAGCAGTGCATAGGCGATATAGCTCGGCTGAATGGCGAGGCGGAACAGCCCAGGATTGAAAAAGTTGCCCAGGTCGTCGGCGAACACGCGATTGCGCGTCGCGTCGAGCCATGCATCCCAGAGCGCTTTCGCTGCGCTGCCCTCACGCTCGTGGCAGTCCCACGCTTCGAGCAGGCGAATGGCGGCGCGCATCTCGTCCGTGAGGTTGCGCTCGTTGCGTTTGACCACGCGCAGCATAATGGGCAGCAACTTGCCCGCGTCCTCGTCATACTCGGCGATGTCGCGGATGTACGCCTTCACATCGTCGATAGTCAGGCGTGGCTTGCTGCGAATCAGGTCGTTCAGCCGATAGACACGGAAAATCATGCCCCACACGGGCGTATCGGCGTTCTCCCACCATACGGCGGGCTTGTTGTTCCAGTTCGCAATATAGCCCTGTTTGGGGTTCACCACGCGCGGCATCTCCGAGAATGGCATTATCCCTTTCCAGTCGTACTCGCCTGTGCCAAGCACGGGCAGGCGGGGATCGACGCCGTCGGCGCGGATGGGGGGGCGTCCACAGTAGAAGTAGGCAATATCGCCCGTGCGCGTGGCGCAGAACGCATTGAACGAGGCAGGGATGTGCGACGCCGCGCGTTCAAAATCCTCCACTGTGCGCGCCGTGAGGAACCCGTAGTACGCCTTGAACGCTTCCAGCTCGTTGTCCCAGTAACTGAGTCGGAGGCTTATGGCGACAGCGTTGCGCGTATCCATCGCCACTACCGGACCGTACACGCTCCGATACACGGTCAGCTCTACAGGGTCTGCGCCCTTGACGCGGATGGTCTCCGTGCGCTTCTCTAAGTTGCGCCATGTGCCCTTGTACCAGTAGCGTTCGGGGTTCTGCGGATCCAGTTTCAGGATAAAAGCGTCCACGAAGTCGGCGACCCCCGAAGTAAAAGTCCATGCGAGGTGCTCGTTGGTTCCAATCAGTACGCCGGGCACTCCGGGGAAGGTCATCCCGCGGGCGTTGATGCCCGCGCCGTTCAGGTGAATCTCGGCGGCGATGTGGGGCAGGCTGAAGCCCATCTGCGGCGCGCCGACCAGAATCGGCATGCCTGTCGCCGATTTGCTGGGGCTGATGAGAATCGCGTAGCTGCCGAACTGCGTATAGAGTCCGTGCTCGCGAGCGAACTCGATTTGCGCCTCGCCCGTCGCGATACGCAGCGCGGGCAGCAGCACATTCAAGCCGATGTCGGGCAGCAGTTCGAGGTGCTTGCGCATCTGCTCCAGGGTCTGGCGCGGGTCGCGGCGGTGCGCCTTGCGCTTATCGTCTGCGGGGGGCACGGTGGTCGGTGAGGTGGGGTCTTGAATCCAGAGCAGGTCGTTCGCCCAGGTCGCCGCGAGGTCCTTGTTGCGGGCTTTGAGCAGCTGATAGAAAGCGTAGTTGCGCAAATCGCCCGCCGACATCACGCCGCCGAAGCGACGGAGCATCATCACGGCGATTGCCACCGTGTCCGTCGGTCGCCATGGACGCGGTTCGATGCCGTTCTCAGCGTACTGTTTGGGAAGCTTGCCTGTGCGCTGCGCCTCCTGCATCCATGCGTTGATGCCCGCCGCGAGCGCGTCTAATGCCTCTTTGAGGTCGGGCGGCAAGCGGTCAATCTGCGCCTGTAGTTCGGCGTCGGTGTAGCCTTCGGTGCGGGCGGCTTTGTCCTGCTCTAAGGCGCGGCTGCCCATCACTTCCGCCATCTCGCCGCGCGCCTGCCGACGGTACAGCTCCATCTGCCAGAGCCGATCCTGCGCAATCGCGTAGCCGTTGCCGTAAATCAAGCCGTACTGCGTCGTCGCCTGCACGGTAGGCACGCCGTAAGCGTCGCGTATGATGCGCACGGTGTCGCCGCGCACGGTCAGCGTCGTTTCCTGCGCCCAGCATGCATACAGAACGCACGCGCCAACTAAGAAAGCCAGTCCTGTCCGTATCGTCATAAAAAAACCTCCTTGTGGGAATGCGGCTTCGCACAAGGAGGTTTTTCGACTCGGCGTTCGAGAATCCTGCGCTCTCAGAAGGTCAGTCCGTAGGTGGTGCTGAAGTAGATAACCTTCGCCTGCGTACCGAGCTGGATGCGCAGGTTGTTGTCGTACACATAGCGCAGGGCGAAGTTCGAGTCCACGCCGTTGTATTCGCCGACGATCGAGAACTGATTGTTCAGGAACACCTCGCCGCCGCCGATAACCTTATCGCGGTAGATGCCCGTGCCGTAGCCGAGATGTACCCGCAAGCCGACGACCTGCTCAGGCGCACGGCTCGGCACGCGCACATTCACGCTCGCCATGCCGTAGACCGTCTGATTGATCGCGTCAAAGGGGTCAATCGTTCCGAAGCCCAGCTCCAGCCAGTCGAAGTTTTGGGGGATAATCGTCACCTTGCCCGTGGCGATGACCTTGTTTTTCTGGTTGTTGCGGTCGACGACCACGCCGCCCACTTCTACGCTGTCAAAGATGCCCCAGTTGAGAGACACCGTGCGGACATTCTGCCCCAACGCTATGCCCAGCTGAAAGCGATCTTCACGAGTCGTGGTGGAAGTCGGTACGGTAATCAGCCCTGTGGAGCCGAACAAAGTGTTTACTCGGATTGCAGGGTTCTCGCCGCGCGGCTCGACTTGAGCAGCGGCGAAAGCAGCAAGCGTCAAAAGCGCTCCAAGCGTCAGGTGAGTTCGCATGTTGACCTCCGTGTGATAGAGAGTATACCTGGTATTCAGGAACGGACGCAAAAGTAGGAACGGCACAACTTGCGCCTGCACCGATGCATAAGATCGCCGCCCAAATCGTTAATCGGGTTAACACCCGCGCGGGGTGCGAGCGAAGTGAGTTACCACTCTACCGCCAAGAGGAGGTGATGACCATGCGCAGGCGGTGGTCTGTGGGTTTTGGCGCGGCGGTGCTGCCCTGGCTGCCCGACATCTGTAAGGCAGGTCGGGCGTTCATCCTGCCGATTATGTGGCTGAACGGCGTCGACCCCGAACTGATTGGGGCAGTGGTGGCAGCGCTGGAGTTCTTAATCAGCGCGCTGGAGCGCCTCGTTCGGCGACGCGAGCAGGAACAGCAGAAGTAAGCCCTCACCCCCTAACCCCCTCTCCCGCCGCGCGGGAGAGGGGGAACGCGTGCGATGCGCACACACGCGACTCCCCTCTCCCACGCCGTGGGAGAGGGGCAGGGGGTGAGGGCGGACAACAGCAGGCGCGCCTCTCACGAAGGTTTTGTAGCACTTGAATCCTCAATAAGTAGCACAAATCGTCGGCGGGGACGCCGACGCTACGCCACCGCGTTCGTAGCGTCGGCGTCCCCGCCGACGATTCACGACATATGAAACCCTAACTGGTATTAGATTAGGCTATCGCGGTAGAAAAGTTCGCGCCGCTAATCTCCAGCGCCGCTGGTCAAAGGAATACACCACGAACGCTCCGATTGCAATTACCAGACAGCCATACGCCCCCCAATCGCCCCAGCGCACATAGAGCGTCTGACTTGTGCGGGGTTCGATTGCCTGCACCAACACGCCTGGCTTGCCCATCGGCAACGCAGCAACCAACTCTCCTGTCGGCGCATAGAAACCGCTGATGCCCACGGTCGATGCCCGCGCGACCCACCGCCGCGTCTCAATCGCTCGCACCACACAGAAGTCGGCGTACTGCTCGCGCACTGCACGCCCAATCAGCCAGTAATCGTTCGCCATCACTGCCAGCCAGCACGCTCCATCCTGCACCTGCAGCCGCGCCACCCATCCGAACAGGCTCTCGGCGCAGATTAGCGTCCCCACAGGCGGCTCGCGACCTAACTGCAGCGCGTGAACCGCGACGCCGTTCGCCATCGGATGCTCCCGAACGCCTAACAGCCTGAGCCAATCACGGAAGGGGGCAGGCGGCGACCACTCCGTGAACGCCATCAACTTCACCTTGTCGTAAGAGCG
>CAYYCA010000069.1:4457-8844 GCA_964470265.1 uncultured Fimbriimonadales bacterium
ATCGGCAGGCTGCAGCAGCAGGGGTTGTCGCGCGAACCCCAACGCCAGCATCGCCCACGGGAAGCCCAACGCCCCCAAACTGCGCAGCCACGCCAGCGCCGTCCACACGCTCGCTGCTACAATTACCCACGCCCAACCCGAACCGCGCTCCCACCCCATCAACCCGCCAGATAGCGCGCTCCAACTTGCATACCAAACCAGCGCGAGCGTCCACGCCAACCCGCCCAGCCACTCCGCACGCGCCTCCTGCGCCAAAGTGGGCGCAGCGTGCCAGCTTACTACCACGCCCAACGCCACACCCCACCAGAACCCTAACCACGCATTTGCCTTCGGCGCGTCTTCACGCAACCTGCCCAGCCACAGTGCGGGCGCAAACAATAGCATCCACCACCACCCTACAGGTGGAAACGCCAACCCACATAACGCGCCGCTCACAACCGTCATCAGCCACGCTCGCATCAGTAGCCACAGTTCCCCGATAGGTACCACGGACTTCCCATCGGACGGTTCGGACAACGCCAGCAAAGCCGCTCTTGCCGATCCCGACCCGCCAAGCCAAAAATCGACGCCTCACAGAACTGCCCCCCTTGATAATACGCCGAGACTTGCAACAGGCAATACCGCGCCGCGCGTCTGCCGTCCCCGCGCGTCACCTCTCCATACCCCTTGCGCGTCGCCCACGACTTCGCGTGCCCATCCGAAAACGCCAAGTTCACTCGCTCGCTATGACGCCCCTGAATATACGGCGTCAAGCTTGGCAGCCCCGCCATCACCGCGTCGTAATACATCGCCGTTTCGCTCGGCAGCTCGATCTGGGCTTGCAACACAGGCGGGTGAAACGCGCCCGGGGGCAAACTCCCCGCCTCAAACAGGCACCAGTTGCCCATATAGCTGCTTTGGCGAAAGCCCATCGCCGGGCAGAGCGTCATCACCTGCGCGAACACCTGTTCCACATCCATCGGGTCGGGGTCAGAAGGGCACAACACAATTTCTTTGTCTTTGATGTAGGGCACGAGTTCGTGGTACAAGGTAAAGAGGCAAGGTCGGTTATTGTGTTGACTGATGTAAGCGGCGAGGGGATAGCTCTCTTGCCAGTCGCTGAGGTAGGCGAGCGTGCTTTGGGCGAGTTGGCGCAGTTGGGTGATGCAGCGAGAGGCGCGTCCTTTTTCGCGGGCTTCGGCGAGCACGGGGAACAGAAGGGCAGCGAGCAGAGCGATAATGCCCAGTACGACAAGCAGTTCCACGAGGGTGAAGGCGCGTTGCTTCATCGGCGTCGGTTCCTGAAGTAGAAGTAAGCAGCGAGAGCAAAGAACACTATCGCAGGCGCGAAGAGCAGGGGTGAAAATCGGCGACGGGGCGCAGCAGGTGGAATGAGGTTGCCTTGTTGGTAAGCCATCTGCTTCAGCTCCTCCTCTGTGGGGAGACGACCAGTCCACAGATAATGAACATAACTATCCGAAGGTGTGTTGATTTTTTCATACGGCACCAGCCGGTAATCGTTCACATGAATCCCTGTTGGAATTGACGGGGGGTGCGCTTTTTCATCAACGCGCTTCAGATGCAAGCGGAGTCGTGCAGTGCCTCTGTTGTCTTGTGCTTCACAAGTAAGGCTCGCAGGCAGGCACTTCCATTTATGATGGTATCGATTTATCTTTAGGATGCGAGTGCGAACCTGACGAGTTCCAAACATTACGGTTGCTGTTATAGTATTTACTAATACACGGTACCCCACACATTCAACTGTTACCTTCCGACCAAGCCGATCAGATCTATGTAGAGTGCTTACTATTGTCGATTTATTTGAACCTCTCACTCGCCAGTCCGATAGTGAAGCACCATACAGCGGAAATATGGGAGCACTAGTCAAGAGGATGAGTTCTATCGGAGAAAATGGATACAGGCAGGTAATGCCAAATGGCACTGGATGATAGATTCCATGTGATGGTGTTTTATATACTTGCAATATTTTCAGAGATTCATCAATATTAATACTATAATCTTTATCAAACTCAAGCCATACTTTTGTTGGGAGCCAAGCAGCAGGATCTTGCTTAGATCCTGATATTGGAGCAGATGAGCGTATGATAATAACAATTTTTTTGACAGACATATATATTTCTATTTTTCCATCTACTTTAATTATTCTGTTCTCTGATATATTTTTTGCTAATTTACCTATTTCTTCTGGGTGTACTTGCCGTGTCCGAGCCTGAAGCCGCTGGCGTGCTATACGCTCAGCATCTCTAAGAGGTAGGCCCTCCTCAAATATCTCTCCAGAGAATTCCCATTCTAGGAACATTTGCTTGGCGTGTAACATTTCCGCGAGCGACTGTCGCTGGTTGTTCATTTCTTGCCACATAGTAATTGATTCCTCCGAGCATTGCATTGTCAACATAGTAAATGAAAAGATCGTTAGAGAGTTGATCACGCGGCTAAGCATGCTTTGCCTCCTTCATTAAGACGCAGTGAGGACGAGGCACAGGGTATGCTGTGCCTCGCTCATCAGTAGCAACTTCTACCTCTATAACCAATTTCATACCCAATGAACCTACTTTCGTCTGTTGCACATCGACAGGTACCGATCATTGCAGGGTAACAGTCACCTGCGTACCGTCGACCATGAACTATCTGCTCAAATGGATTACAAGTACTGAGATAGTTCACAGTTTTGCAATCCCCTCCAGGATAAGTGACGACTTCACAGTATCCCCAACAATCCCGACCTGTATACTCATCACGTTCGCAGGTGGCAACGTACTCGTCCCGTACAGTACCCATCACACACTTGAGACCTTTTGTGTGCCCTCTTCCTTCGAGGGGTGCAAGAATGCCACCCAAGAGGACGACCGTTGCGAGGGCCAACAAAGCATACCGCGCTATTCTCATCTCCATCCTCCTATCGTGATAGTGAGGCTGAAACGACCTCAAACCGAACTTCCAGCCGCTCCCGCCAACTGTGACGACCATCCCGCACCACCAAGTCTACCGACTGCGACTGTTTCCCCAACGGCTTGCCAGAGGTATCTACTTGCACGGTCAGGAAAAATCCCGACAGTGGCGACAGCCCGCGCTTACCCGTGTCGGCTACCATGCAGCCGCAACTCGGCACTGGCTCTACCTCTAACGCTTGCATCGTCGGGTTGAACACCCACACCCGATGGGTAATCACCGTTCCAGCGCGGACTTGACCGACGTCATAGGTCGCGCCTATCAGCCAGAGGCGACTGCCTTCCAAGCGCCGCTCCGCATAGCCAATCACCAGCAGCCACGCCAGCCCTGCGCCTATCAACAGCCCGACCCAAGAACGCGACTTCGGAACGGTTCGGCTCTCAGTTCGACTCAAGGTCGCCATCATCGCCTCCTGCTTATTCATGTTAGTCGAGACCCATCGTTTTGTAACACCCTCGCGCCGCTCTTTTATTCCCTTGCTGAGGGATTTTCACCCTACGGAAAGTCCTGCTCTACTCCCAACGCCCCACACAAATGCGCCCATACGCGATGCAGACGCCGATGAACCGTCATATGCGAACATTCCAGCCGCTTGGCTATTTCCCGCTCGCTGAGTCCTTCGCCAAAGTACCACTCCACCAGCTGCCGATCTTCTTCGCTCAGCCGCGCCAACGCCGCCCGCACCTGACTACACCACACCCCCTCTTCTATCGCCTCCAACGCCCCCACATCCTCAAACTCTAGCGCCTCACCCGTTTCTTCATCAGAAGGCCACTCCGCCTCACACCGACGCGCCGCCCAAACCCCGTCGCTAAAACGCTTCAACCGCTGGCGAATAAGCCGCAAACCCCAGTCGTACAGTGAGCCTTTGGCAAGGTCGTAAGAATGCCACGCTTCGCAGGCGGCGCAGGCGGCTTCGTGATAGAGTTCTTCCAGCCAGTCGCAGGCGTAAAAGCGGGGGCGATAGTGGGGGCGACAACGCGCCACGGCGTGGCGCACGGCGCGTTGCAGGTCGGGCGGTAGGTCGCGTAGCAGCGCGGGTAGGACGTCGCGGTTCATCGCCCCCCCCCCGTGTGTACCGAGCGAGTATCCCTCTGTGCGCTTCGCAGCGCTTCGTTCAACAGTGAACATCGCGACCACCTGTTCTAAAGATATGCGTCAACACCCCAGATTCCTGCTGGTTGAATTGAGTGTCGTAGTTATGCCGATTGGGGTTTCAGGTAGCGTGAATCCGAGACGGCTGAAGCCGTTCCTGTGCAAGTGAAGCCCGCCTACGCGGGCTTAAGCCGACGCAGGTCGGCTTCGTTTGCATAGGAACGGCTTCAGCCGTCGATAATTACGCCATCTGAAGCCCTGACTGGTAAGTTCTTCCCACGAAAAATGCTGCGGAAATGCAGGAGGGAAACGAAAGAGATTCCTCGCTTCGCTCGGAATGACA
>CAYYCA010000070.1:0-8836 GCA_964470265.1 uncultured Fimbriimonadales bacterium
CGTAGCGTCGGCGTCCCCGCCGACGATGCACTTGAAACCCCAGTTGGTATAAGTTAGTGAAACTCCGTATCCCCGTAGAGCAGCTGGATATACGCAATCTGCCCCAGATGATAGGTCAGGTTCCAGTGATGAATCAGGCATCCCTCCGCAAGCGTGTAGGTTCTGCCCCACGGCGCGACGGCAGTCTGATTCAACTCCGCCTCCGACAGCGTCTCGGCGACCTGCAGCAGTTTCTGCGTGTTCTCCCGCAGGGCTTGCTCGCAGGCGTCTAAGCTGGTCAACGCTGCCGCCTGCGCCCAGTACGGAGCGTACTGCTCCATGCTGGGCGGCGACTGGGGGCGCTCCTGCAGCCACGCCGTCAACGCCGCGGGCAGAACCGCACATTCCTGCAAGATCTCCAGCGCGGAACGCGCATGCTCGGCGGGACGCCAGGTCAGTTTCTCGCTGGGAATCGCTTTCGCATAGCGCAACAGTTCCTCAACCGCGTCCAGAGTGACCTTTGAAACGAGTTGCTTGAATGGCATCGTAGACCTCCGTGATTAGTTTCGGGAAGCTACTTCTCTCTCCTGCAAGAGGTATAACTGCGCCATGCCGTTTCTGAGATACCAGACGCGGATGATGTATCAGTTGCTGTTTTGGGCCGGGCTGAGTTTCGGCGTTGCCTTGCCGATGCTGTTCTCCTCGCGGGAATGGGTGCGCTCGTTCGGGGGGATGACGGCGGGCTGGGCAGTCGTGAACGCGCTGATTGCGCTGTTTGCGCTGCGTGGGGTGCGCCGAAAAATGGCGCAGAACGCCGACGAAGCGACCACAGGCGCGTGGATGCGTCAGCTCGTGCGCCTGCTTTGGATTAATGCGGGTCTGGATGTGCTTTACATCATCGTGGGGGTGGGGCTTACCCTATGGGATCCCGCTAACCGCATGCTCAACGCCTTCGGCTGGGCGATTGTCATTCAAGGGGCGTTTTTGCTTGTATTCGACGGCTGGCATGCGATGCGGTTGCCCCATCAAGTGAAGTGGCAACAGGAATAAGAATCCTCTTCGCGAATTGTGCGCCTGTGCGACGGTCGCGTGAGCGGATGCGCTTCGACGCGGGTTGGAAGCTGGCGCTGCGCTCGTTTCTGCCTGAGTGTCTGTTGCTGCTGTTCCCCGCGCTGTACGCCCAGATTGACTGGTCGCGCGGCGTGGAGTTCCTGAACACCGAGCTGTTCAGCCCCGTGCCTGCAGGCAGTTCGGGGCAGATGCATGTGGATGTGCTGGCGCGCGTCTACTTCCGCGACGGTACGACGCGCGTCGTGTTGCTACACATCGAGATTCAAGCACAACGCACAGAGGACTTCCAGCTGCGCATCTTCGTTTACCACGCACGCGTGTTCGACGCCTTCGGCTATCCCGATCTGATAACCCTTGCGATTTTAGCCGACGACGATCCGAACTGGCGTCCCGACACTTTTCAGCGCAGTCTCGGCGGATGCGAGCTGACCTTCCGCTACCCTATCGTGAAACTGCTGGACTTCGATGAAGCGGATCTGGAGCAATCCGAGAACCCCTTTGCCCTTATTGTGTTAGCCCATCTCCGCGCCCTCAGAACACGCGGCAACCCCGACCTGATGATGCACGAGAAAATTGAACTTCTGCGCAAACTCAATCGGCGGGGGTATAATCCTAAGCAGGTTATAGACCTCTACAGGGTGGTGGATTACATTATGACGCTCTCTAAGATGCGCGATGAACTGGTGCGGCAAATCATCCGCGAGCAGGAAGCGGAGTCGGAATATCCTCTAACCAGTTTTGAGGAGCTCGCGCTTGAGGAAGGTGTAGAACGCGGGCTACGTAAAGCGTTTCAGCGCATGCGCCGTGTGATATTACAGATTCTTCAAAGCCGTTTTGGCGAAGAAGCGACACGCTTCCGTCCCGCGCTCGCCCGAATTAGAGACCTTGACCGCTTAGAATCGCTGACCCTAAAAGCGGCGCAGGCAGCCAGCCTTGAAGAGTTCGAGCAGGAACTGCGGCGCTGAGCTTTGCCGACAGGAATCCCGCCCCGCGCGCCGAAATTGACCGCGCGAGGAGGTCAACGACGATGCTACTACACCAGATTATCGAGCGCGGGGCGTCCAAACATCCAGAGAAACCCGCGCTTATCTTTCGTGAGCATACGATTTCTTACGCCCAGCTATGGGGCGCGGTAAACGCCTTTGCGCGAGGGCTGCGCGAGGAGCTGGGCATTCAGTCAGGCGACCGCGTGGGCATCATGTTGCCCAACCTGCCGCAGTTTGTGATTGCCTACCACGCGCTGGGCAGGCTGGGCGCAATCGCGGTACCGGTGAACCCGCTGCTCAAAGCCCCCGAAATCGCCTACATTTGGAACGACGCGGGCGTCAAAGCCGCCGTCACTTTCCCGATGACGCTGGAGACCGTGCTGCAAGCCAAACCCGAAATCCCCAGCATGCAAACCGTGCTGTTGGTAGGCGCAGAGGGCGAGCTGCCCGAGGGCGTGCGCCCGTTCGACAGCCTGATGAAGCCACAGGGCGACCCGCTACCTCCCGCCCCCGTAAGCGTGAACGACCCCGTCGTGTTCATCTACACTTCGGGCACGACAGGCTTCCCCAAAGGCGTGATGCTCTCCAGCGATAATATCTTGTTCGATATCGAGGCGTGCCAGGCGATGCTGGAGCTGGAACCCGACGAGCGGTTCCTGACCGTGTTGCCCCTGTTCCACTCGTTTGGGCAGACGGTGTGTATGAACTTCTGCCTGTGGCTGGGCGGAACCAGCGTGCTGATGGAACGCTTTATGCCTCAGCAGACGCTGGAAGCGCTGGAGAAGCATCGGATTACGGTCTTCCCTGGCGTGCCCGCGATGTACGCCGCGATTTTGCATGTGCCCGCTGAGCGTGAGTACGACCTGAGTGCGCTCAAGTATTGCGTGTCGGGCGGCGCGCCCATGCCCGAACCCGTGCAACGCGCCTTCGAGCAACGCTTCAACTGCGCGATACTGGAAGGCGACGGACCTACCGAGTGCGCCCCCGTGACCAGTGTGAATCCGCCGCCGCACAAAGGCGTGCGCAAAATCGGCTCTGTCGGGCTGCCCCTGCCTGGAGTCGAGATAAAAATCTTCGACGACAACGACAACGAGTTGCCCGTCGGCGAAATCGGCGAGATAGTGGTGCGCGGGCGGAATGTGATGCTCGGCTACTACAACAACCCCGAAGCGACCGCCGAAGCGATGCGCAGCGGCTGGTATCACACGGGCGATATGGGCAAGTTCGACGAGGACGGCTATCTGTATATCGTTGACCGCAAGAAGGATATGATTATCGTGGGCGGCATTAATGTGTATCCCAGCGAGGTGGAGCGTGTGCTGATGGAGCATCCGTCGGTGGCGATGTGCGCGGTGATTGGCAAGCCCGACCCCGAACGCGGCGAGGTTCCGATTGCCGTGATTGTGCCCAAGCCCGACACGCAGCCCGACCCGCGCGAGATTATCCGCTTCGCCCGCGAGCGACTGGCGAACTTCAAAGTGCCCCGCGAGGTGATTTTCCGCGCCGAGCTGCCGATTTCCAACACGGGTAAGGTGCTGAAGCGTCTCCTCAAAAAGGAGCTGGAGCTGGAGAGTTGATGGAGACGATACAGACGGCGTTTAGAAGGTATCAGATGGCGATTGATACATTCCAATCGGCGATTGACACATTCCAATCGGCGATTGGAAGGTTCCGATTCTCGATTGGAGGCTTCCGAACGGCGTTTGGAAGGTTCCAAAAGGGGATTGGGACATTCCGAATGACAGTCGGGAGCTTTCAGAAGGTGATTGTGGAAGCGCCCTCACCCCCTGTCCCCCTCTCCCGCGGCGCGGGAGAGGGGGAACGCCCGTCGCCGTGCGCGTGTTCAACTCCTCCTCTCCCACGCGGTGGGAGAGGAGGTCAACTGATAAGGGTACACAGCTTTGCCTCAACTTCGGGCGCAGGAGTCGTATTTTTCCCCGCCTTTTCAACCTCACCCCCCAGCCCCCTCTCCGTAAACGGAGAGGGGGAGCCGTGCGCACGTGAGGCAGGCGTTCCCCCCTCTCCGTTTACGGAGAGGGGGGACAGGGGGGTGAGGTCGGAAAAATCGAGGGCACTCGCGGCGAGATTATACTCAGGCGATGCAAACTCATCAGGAGGGGGCTGGGGGGTGAGGGCAATCCTACTCCTCTGCCTAATCACCCTCTTCACAATCCTCACCCACGCCCAAACGCCCTCGTCCGACCCCAAGCCCATCCTCGGCGTTGCCGTTAGCGATGCGCCCGATAACTTCGCTGAGACGCTGAGCCGCCTCAAAACGCAGGGCGCGGAGGAGGCGATTATCCGCCTGACCGAGCTGCCCACGCCTGAACGCTGGGACGCGCTGATAGAGACTACCGAGCAATCGGGGCTGCGCTGGCGGCTGTGGCTGGCGAACCTGCCCCGCGCCGACGGCTGGCAAATCGCCCCCGAACGGTATCGCATGGCAGGCAACCCCGACGGCGTGTACAACATCCAGATTCCTGACGCCTCGCGCACGCTGCTTGCCGTCTCACCACGCGAAACGCCGTTCCTCAGGCTGCAAACCGTGCTGGAGCTGAGCAACGGACGCGCGATTACCGCAATAGGCGACACGGCGGAGAGCGTACTGCTGCTGTACCCCCTGCGCCGACGCGCCCTGCCCGACCTGTGGGACGGCTGGGACGCCTATCGGGACGCGCTACTGAGCCTGCTGCAACGCCGCGCCCCCAAAACGAACTTTCAGGGCTGGATTGTGCAAAGCGAGTGGGATGCGCTAAGCGCGTGCGCCCTGCCCACAAGCCCCCTTGCCCAAGCTGAGTGGTTGGCGTTCCTGAAGCTGCGCTACCCCGACCTGACCGAATTGGAACGCGCGTGGGATGTGAGCGTGAAACTGGAACGGCACGAGCAGGCAGCGCAACTGGTTCCGCTGTGGCGCGAGGGGCGCGGGCTGCCGATTCTAATCGCACTGGACGGCTCCATCAAACCGCAGGAGCTGAATATCAGCCGCAGTCGCTTCTGGGACGATTGGCAGGCGTTTCTGGCGGAGCGATGGCGCAGTGCGCTGAGCGGTCTGCGCCGCGCCTTGCGCACGCACACGCCCAATGCGGAGTTCCTCGCGCTTCAAACCGCGCCTGACCCCGCCGAGCTGCCCACGCCCGAAGCCCTGACCGACCCGCAGCTGCCCATCGGATGGCTGTTGCCCGCCGCCCAACGCGATAGTTGGCGCACGCAGTTGCTCTTAGAGACCCTGCGCCGCGAGCCGCTAAACATGCCGCTGGAAACCCTCATTCTGGAGTGGGCAAACGACGACGCGGAACGCGCCAGCCTGTTCCAGACCTTCGCGCGGTCGATGGGCATCGAGTGCATCTACTGGCTTGCCCCGCCCGCTGCGCTGGAGACGGCGTGGCAAACCCTGCGCCAGACCGACACGCCGCCCGACGCCCCTGCGCTGCTGCCGTTTCCGCGCGCGCTGTGGGGGCTGACCGAGATACGCCAGTACCGCAGCGGCTGGTGGACGCCCAGTAGTCAGCCCGATTTGCAGCCCCTGCTGTGGGGCTTCGAGATACACGGCTTCCAGCGCGGAACCGAAGTGCGCACGCTGGACGCGCAGGGCAACCTGCAAATCACGCGCCAGTTGGAGCTATGTCTGTGGCTGGACGAGGGCGAGCGTGAAATCCGCCTGCGCCGATTCGACCGCGCCCCGCTGACCGCCTTTGACCTGAACGGCGAGCCTGTACGCTTAGACATTCGGGGCGACACCGTGCGGTTGCGCGTCGGGACTGTGCCCGTGCGCATTCGCGGCTTCCAGAGCGAACCCATCTGCGAGACCAGCATCGAGGACTGGACGGCGCGCATCGCAGAGCTTGCCAAGCGCGGCAACCCGTCGGGGCAGGACGCAGCGGTGTTGAAGTTCAACTTCGATAATGCGCTCAGCGTCTATCGGCGCAACCCCGCGCAGGGCTTCACGCTGGCGCGCAGCAACTGGTTCGAGTTCGAACGCGCCTACCAGCCCTACCGCTGGATTGAGGCAGAGAACGCCCGCCAGCACGAGTTTGGAACCATTCGGCGCGATGTGGCGATGAGC
The DNA here is from genome assembly GCA_964470265.1 of uncultured Fimbriimonadales bacterium. Classification (GTDB taxonomy): domain Bacteria; phylum Armatimonadota; class Fimbriimonadia; order Fimbriimonadales; family GBS-DC; genus GBS-DC. Next base: position 6,100 of record CAYYCA010000070.1, read on the forward strand.
AACGGCGCAACGCTCTGGCTGAATACCCCCCTGCCGATTGAGAGCGTGTCAGCGACCTACAACTTCACGCTGCGTGAGACGGGGGCGTACACGATTTGGCTGGCGGTACGGGGCAAGCCGTCGGGCAGCGTAGAGTGGCAAGTTTTACCCGCGTCGGACACGGAGGCAAAACCGATTGCGGAGGGCGGCGCGCCCCTTGCCGCCGAACGCGCCGTCAGCCGCTACGCCGACCAGTGCCTCTGGATTCCGCTGGGCAGCGCGCCTTTGCAAGCGGGCGAGTACCAGCTGCGCCTGCGCTGGAAACCCGACTCGCAACAACCGCCCCACTACACAGAGTGGGATGTGATACTCATCGCACCCGCGGGTGTACAGCCCAAAAATGTATTGCCGCCGAAATACTGAACCCCTAAACCCGCACCCATAAACACTTCAGATACAGGCTCTCGGGGAACTGCATCAGGTAGGGGTGGTCGGGCGCCTGGAAGGTAATCTCTTCCAGAAAGAGCGGCTGACCCCGATCGGTGGCGGCAAGGCGTACAGTGTCCAGCATATCGCTCAGCCCCAGCTGATATGCGCAGCTACAGACCGCGATGCGTCCACCCTCGTTGAGTATCGGAAGGGCATGGTAAACCAGTTTCCAGATTGCCCAGCGCAGGGAGTCTTTCTGATCCTGTCGTTTGGCGATGGCGGGCGGGTCGAGGATTACCCAGTCAAACTTCGCGCCCTGCTCCGCCGCTTGGGGCAGCCAGTCAAACGCGTTTTCCACAATCCAGTGCGCCTCTAAGCGGTTGCGTCGAGCGTGAACTTCGGCGAGGTCGACGGCGTCAGGGAGGATGTCAACGCCCACAGCGTATGCCCCTGCACGGGCGGCGTAGAGCGCGAACGCACCTGTGTAGCAGAACAGATCCAGCACCCGTTCGCCCGGTCGCACCCGCTGCGCCAGCCGACGCCGATTCTCGCGCTGATCCAGATAGAAGCCCGTTTTCCGTCCTGCGTCCGTCGGCACGAGGAACTCCAGCCCGCTCTCTTCGATCTCAATCAGCTCAGGAACCTCGCCGTGCAACACGCCCGCGAACGGCTCCAGTCCCTCTTCGGCGCGCCCTGCCATCTCGCTGCGCTCGATAATCCCCTTCGGCTCCAGCCGCTCGATCAACACGGGAAGCCAGCGTTCTTTGAGGCGCTCCATCCCCAGCGCACGCACCTGCACTACCAGATAGTCGGCGTACTGGTCGACAATCAGCCCAGGTACGCCGTCTGATTCGCTGAATAGGATGCGCATTGCATTCGTATCTTGCACCACGCGCTGCCGATGTTGCAGGGCTTTCTCAAGGCGCGCCGCAAAAAAGCTCTCGTCTATCGGTTCGTCCTGAGTAGTGAGGATGCGCACGGGGAATCGACTCTGGGGGTTATACATCCCGACGCCGAGCGATTCACCGCGGAAATTCAACACCTGCACCAGCGCGCCAGGCGTCGGCGCGCCAGAGACCTCCGAAATTTCGCCGCGCTGCACCCACGGGTAGCCGTGCTGCAGCTTCTTCTCACGACCTCCAACGATTCTAACTGCGCCTTCAATCATAGCCTGCCTCTCTCAAAAAAACTAATTGCGATTCACATATTCGCGCCAGTGTTCGGGGTCAAACGGTTGAATCTCTGACGCGAAAGCGGCGGTCAGATGTTCCAGAATCTGCTGCAACAGGCGGAGCCGTTCAGTGGTGTCCTGCAGTTCCAGTAGATACTGACGGAGGGGCAGCTCCAGTTGCAGTGTGCCCGCAATCGCGAAGGAGAGCGCAGTGGGACTGCGGGGCAGTTCGATTTCCTCCACCCGCAGCCCGCTGGCGTCCAGCGCCATACGCAGGAATTCACGAAACTGCTCAGCAACCTCGTCGGCGTAGCGCTGTTCCTCTTCCCATGAGAACGGATCGAAATCGCGCCACAGACGCACCTGCGCCTTCAGATAGGGCGCTTCCCCCCGAATCAGGCGCACAATCTGGAAACGCTCTTCCCCTAATGCGAGGAGATGGAACCTGCCGTCGGGCTGGCGACGCAGGCGCCCAATCCGCGCGAGCGTGCCCACCTCGTGTGGTTCGGCGTTCGGATCGCCCACTTCGCTGCCCTCTCGAATCAACACTACCCCAAAAGGCGAATCATGTTCCAGACAATACATCACCATCTCGCGGTAGCGCGGCTCGAAGATATGTAATGGCAGCGCTGTGTACGGGAACAGCACTGTCTCCAACGGAAATAGCGGGATTGTCCAGATCGACTCATTCACTGGAGATATTGTACCCGACGACAACCCCCTGAAACGCCGAGGAACTTAACCCCTCAAAACCGCTCGAATCGTTCTACATTCAACACAAAAACAACCGCGCCGCCGACTTCAACGGCGATGGGGGTGGGCAGAAAAGTTCCGATGGGCGCGGCGTCGGGCGGCATCGGGTTCACATACTGCTCGCGCGTGCGGCAGTTGCTCTCCAGCAGGCGCAGCAGCTCCTCCAGCTGAGAATCCTCGATGCCGATGAGCAGCGTGGTGTTGCCCTCACGCAGAAAACCACCTGTGGAGGCGACTTGCGTGAACTTGAACTGACTCTCCAGCAGGGCGTCCACCACGCGCCCCTTGTCCCGATTGTGAATCACCGCAATTACGAGTTTCATCGGACTGGATGCAGATTCTGAATAAAAATGGGTTTTCCTGCTGCTTGGGGTTTTGAGAAGTGCCGGCTGGTGGAGGGGGGTA
>CAYYCA010000071.1:0-4266 GCA_964470265.1 uncultured Fimbriimonadales bacterium
CCTATCGAAACCCCGCTTAATCTTAGGCTATCAGGTATCCTGATAGTATGCACGCCCGCGTTGCGCTTATCAGCGTTTCGGACAAAACGGGGCTGGAGCCGTTCGCCCGCGCCCTGCACGCGCTGGGGTTCCAGTTTCTCTCTACCGGGGGTACGGCGCGTTCCCTGCGCGAGTGGGGACTGCCCGTGCAGGAAGTGAGCGACTGGACGGGCTTCCCCGAAATCTTAGACGGGCGCGTGAAGACCCTGCACCCGCGCGTCCATGCCGCGATTTTAGCGAACCTCAGCCTGCCCGACCACCGGCAGACGCTGCAGGAGCTGAACCTCACGCCCATAGAGCTGGTCGTGGTGAATCTCTATCCGTTTGAGCAGGCGTTGCGGGCAGGCGCGTCCGAAGCGGAGCAAATCGAGCAGATTGACATCGGCGGCCCGACGCTCATCCGCGCTGCGGCGAAGAACTTTGAGCATGTGGCGGTGATTGTACGCCCTGCCGATTATGAGTGGGCGTTGTTGCGCCTGCAGGCGGGCGGGCTGAGTCGTGAAGACAGGGCGTTGCTGGCATACCGTGCATTCGCCCATGTCGCCGAGTACGACGCGCTGATTGCCGACTGGTTCCGCCGTTTCGACCCCGACGGCGCGCTGCCCGAAACCCTCACGCTCACTTATCGTCTCGCGCAACGCCTGCGCTATGGCGAGAATCCGCATCAGCAGGCGGCGTTCTATCGCGAGCCGTTCGCCCCACACGGCTGTATCGCGACCGCTGAGCAGCTCTGGGGCAAAGAGCTTTCGTATAACAATCTGCTGGACGCCGACGCCGCGCTTGAGCTGGTGCGGGAGTTCGAGCAGCCCGCCTGCGCGATTATCAAGCATACGAACCCCTGTGGCGTCGCGCTGGGCGAAAGCATCACAGAGGCGTTCCTGCGTGCGCTGGAGGCGGACCCCGTGTCGGCGTTCGGAGGCATCGTCGCGTGCAATCGCCCGATTGACCGCGAGGCGGCGGAAGCGATGGTCGCCCCAGGAACCTTTTTCGAGGTCGTCCTCGCGCCCGACTTCGCGCCCGACGCGCTGCCCCTGTTCCAGGAGCGCAAGGGCTGGGGGCAGAATGTGCGCCTCTTACGCACAGGCGAACTGCCGCCGCCGAGCCAGCTGCATGGCTATGCGGTTCGGAGCCTGACAGGCGGCGCGCTTTACACGGAACGCGATACCATCGACTGGAACCCAGACGCGCTGCAGGTGGTCACGGAGCGAACGCCGACCGAGAGCGAGTGGGTGGATTTGCGATTCGCCTGGCGTGTAGTCAAGCATGTCAAATCGAACGCCATCGTGGTCGCGAAGGGCGGAGTGGTGTGGGGTGTGGGCGCGGGGCAGATGAACCGCGTCGGCTCGGTGCGCCTCGCGCTGGAGGCGGCGGGCGAGCATGCGCGGGGCGCGGTCTTAGCCTCCGACGCCTTCTTCCCGTTCCCCGACAGCATCGATTTAGCGGCGCAGGCAGGCATCCGCGCGATTGTCCAGCCCGGCGGCTCCAAAAAAGACCCCGAAGTCATCGCCGCCGCGAACGAGACGGGCATCGCGATGGTGTTCACGGGCGTGCGGCATTTTCGACACTGAACGAGGGAACGATGACGCCAGCGGTCTCAGAGTTTATCGTGTTCCTGCCCGCGCCGAACTGGGAGGCGACGCGCGCCTTTTATGAGCGTGTGCTGGGCTTGCGCGTGGCGCTGGAGCAGACGGATTGCGTCATTTATCAAGTTGCGGGCGCGGGCTATCTGGGCTTCTGCCAGCGCGCGGAGACGCCCCAACCCGCCGAGCGCGTCATTTTGACGCTGGTCAGCAACGCGGTCGACGCATGGTACGCTCGCCTGCAAGCGCACGGCGTGGAGATTGCCAAACCGCCCACCTATAACGAGCGCTATCAGATCTATCACCTCTTCGCCCGCGACCCGAACGGATACCTCATCGAGATTCAGCGTTTTGAAGACCCGCGCTGGAATGAGGCGGTTCAAACTTGACTATTGCTCTGACTGCAGGCGGTATGCCTCGAGGCGAGTCTGGGTAATCGTATAAGTGCGTCCATAAGAAGGACGGATTGCCAGATGAATCTCAATAATGTAGGTTCGCTTGCGATAGAAGGCGGCGTCTGGGTACCGCTCCAGCATACTTTGCGCCCTCTGGCGGAGTTGCTGCATCGCTTCCGGGTTGCGCTCGGCTTCGTCTAAACCAGAGAGGTTAAACTCGCCGCGGGAAGAGATGCCCTGTAAATCGGCGTAGCTGCGCGACTGCGCGAGCCGAATTGCGGGTGGGTCAGACGCTTCTGGCGGGGGAAGTATCCCCAAGCGACTTGAAATGGGCGCGAGTATGCCGTGTTCCGCTGTGCGCGAAGCGTCGGGGGCGTCTACGAAAAGCCGTTCGACAGGCGGGAAAAAGTCCTCCATCGCCTCCTGAAACCGCAGACGCTGCGGCGGCGAAAGCGCCGAGGCAGGAATCCAGACGCCCGTGTGCAGGCGTTTGCGTTGCGCTGTATTGAATGACGCCAGCAGGCGCAGCACTCGCGCGTTGTGCGCCAGCGTCTCGATAGGAAACTCGGCGAGCGGAACCAACTCTCGTCCATCAGGCGCGCTTAGAGCGTCTATCTGCTCAGGCGTCAGTTGCGCCACGAGATCGATGTAATCATCCACGCTAAGCCACTCGCCCGACTTGAACTTGCGCTCCAGCGCACGCAGCGTCGCTTCAGGGAACTCGTTCTGCTGCACCGCCCAGTAGAGTCGGGTTCGCGCCAACAGGTAGCCCGAATCGTCGAATCGGAGCCAAGTGTGATGGCTCACTTGCTCCAAGAGCGCAATCGGGTCGCGCAGACGCGCGCGTGGGAGATAGACCCTTGAGGCGCGAAAGGCGTCGGCGATAACAGGCATGCCTGTGAGCCACGCAACGCGCTCCAGCGCATCCGCCGGGGTCAGGACAACCTGCTCAGGATTCAGGCGAAACTCGAGGTGATACTGCGGCAGGGCCGGTTCACTGGCTTTATCAGGTTGGACGCGCTCAGGCAGCCGCGCTGCCCATTGGTTTCTGGGCGTCGCCCACGCGCGCCACGAGTCCAGATACGGGTGGTTCTCCCCGTACTGCAACAGATAAAAGCGCAACACCCCGCTGGCGAGGTTAGGGTGGGGAGGTCGCATCAGGGGCTGCTCTCGATCAGGCAGCGGGAGGAGAGTCGTCGCTGTGAAGGTTACAATCTGATAGGCAATCCCGTTCGCGTTGGCAGGGTCTAAGCGAAGCCAAATGCCCGTGTATTGGGGGTTATCTGGAGCAGGCTCAAGCTGATAATGTTTCTGCCCTTCGGATTCGGTTTTGTGTTGGGTATGTTCGCGCATATAACGCGGCGCAAGCACGGTCGCAGGCAGAGAGTAGATTCCACGAGGCGGGCGCGTGCTTAGCCCAACCCATCGTCCACTGTGTAAGTCGTTCACGGCAGGCGCGGGCAACACGGACAGGCAATGGAGTACGGTCTGTTCGGCGCGCAGATAATCGCCCGTTAGCTGCGACAACACATACTTATACTGCGTGCGCCGCGGCGCGCTCGCAGGGTCGTTCTCTCTCTCCAGCTCACGGAGCGCCTGACTGCGCTGCTCAGGAGTCATGGGGACATAAAGGCGCGCCGCCTCAATGAGATCCTGCAACGCCGCGCGGCGCGCCTCGCGCAACGCGCGGGAGACAGACTGTTCCTGACGGCGCACTTCGTCGGGGACGACGAGCATGTAGCCGTTGGTCTCCTCGCGCACGCGCCACTCGTAGCGGAAAGTGTTTGCAAGGAGCGTCAGCACTTCGTGGGCGGGACGCTCACGCACGAACATCGCAACCTTCTGCTGGTTGATGGTACTGGAACAGGTAAGCGAGACCCCCGTTTCGCGACCGATTGCCTTGAGCGCGTCGCCCAACGGCGTCATCTTGAGCCAGAGGCTGACAGGGCGTTGCAGGCGCGCGTCACTCGCGAGACTCGCTTGCCCGATTGCGGGAACCCGCCCCGCAAGTAGCAGTCCCAGACAAAGCCATACCCAACGCATCGCGCCCTCCATCGATTTAGACGGATAACCGCTCTCCGAGTATCCTTCTAACAGGTACACTTAACAGGTACACTTAATAGGAGAGGATGAGATGAGCTACCCGCAAGACAGTTCACTCACGGCGGATGAGAAACTCTGGGGGATGCTGGCGCATCTGCTGACTCTGCTGGGGCATGTGATCTGGGTCGGGCAGTATGTTGCGCCGCTGG
>CAYYCA010000071.1:4366-8819 GCA_964470265.1 uncultured Fimbriimonadales bacterium
GCCGCTGGCGGGGGCATGGGCGCGGGTGACGCTGGGGCTATGATCGAGAGCATCGCGTTTGACCAGCCTGAGCGCGCGGCGCGATTGTGGCGTCGCTGGCGGGGAGAGGGAATGCAGGCGGAGCTGTTTGAGCAGTTCGCGCCGACGCTTGCGCTGGCGTTGCAAAACGCGCCCGACCCTGACCGTCTGTTGCTCAACTTCGACCGCTGGCTGGAGTCGCTGGGCGCGACGCTGACCTACTATCGCCTGTTCGCCGAGACGCCTGCTGCGCTGACGCCGTTGCTCGCCCTGCTCGCGCACTCGCAGTATATGGCGGACACCCTGCTGCAGAACCCTGAACTGAGCGAGATTCTGCTCGACCCGCGCCTGCTGATGCGTCCGCGTTCTCGCGCCGACCTGCGCCGCGACCTGCACCGCTTACTCAAACCCTGCACCACTTTCTGGATGAAACTGGATCGATTGCGTGCGTTCAAGCAGCAGGAGTTCCTGCGGCTGACCGCGCTGGATGTGCTCGGTGAAGCTTCGCTGCCTGACATTGCGCGGGGGCTGTCCGACCTTGCCGATGTGTGCGTCGGCGCGGCGCTGGACGCTTGTCATCAAGAACTCGGCGCAGCGCAGGGCGTGTCGGGCGAGCATGGGCTGTGCGTGATTGGCATGGGCAAGTGGGGCGGACGCGAGCTGAATTACAGCTCCGACATCGACCCGATCTTCATTTGCGCCGACCAGCCCCCGCTTCAGGGCGCGCGCGAGCCGATGCAGTACCTCACGCGCCTTGCTGAAATGCTGGTCAAAGCCCTCTCCGAACCGATGCGGCGTGGGATTGTGTTTCGCGTCGACCTGCGCCTGCGCCCTGAGGGCAGATTCGGTCCGATTGTGCGCACGGTCAGCTCCGCGCTGCACTACTACGAGAACTGGGCGGAGCTGTGGGAGCGTCAGGCGATGATTAAGGCGCGTGTGTGCGCGGGCGACCCGCGCGTGGGCGAGCAGTTTCTGGAGCGGATTCACGCGTGGGTCTATCGCCCTGCCCTGAGCGACGCCGACTTCGCGCAGATTATAGAGCAGCGCGCCCGCACAGAGGCGCAAACGCAGGCGCGCGGCGAGTATGAGACGGACATTAAAAACGGCTGGGGCGGAATCCGCGATATCGAGTTCCCGACGCAGGCGTTGCAGCTACTGCTGGGCGGCAAACACCCGCGCCTGCGCACGCCGAACACGCTGGACGCGCTACAACGGCTGAAAAGCGCGCGTGTGTTGCGCCCTGCCGAAGCCGACGCCCTGCGCGCCGCCTACTGTTTCCTGCGCACAGTGGAGCATCGCCTGCAATTGCAATACGGACACCAGACGCACACCCTGCCGAGCGCGCCGCGCGAGCGGGAACGATTCGCCAAACAGATGGGCTACGCTGAACCTGCTGCGTTCGAGGCGGAGTTGCAACGGCATCGGGAAACGGCGCGGGGGTATCGGGAGAAGGTTTTTAGCCCTCACCCCCTGACCCCCGCTCCTACGGCGTGGGAGAGAGGGGAAACAGCCCCCCTCGCCCACGCTGTGGGAGAGGGGCTGGGGGTGAGGGCAGACGCCCCCCTCGCCCACGCTGTGGGAGAGGGGCTGGGGGTGAGGGCGAACGCGTTTCCTCCTATTGAAAACGCCCCTCTCTGGGAACAGACCCTCCGAGAGCTGGGTTTTTCCGAACCCCGACGCGCCTATCAGATTCTGCTCGCGAACCTCGTCGGCAGCGAGTACGGCGCGCCGCCGCCCGACGCGAAACGCGCCTTCGAAGCCATCCTGCCCGAACTGCTAATCGCCTGCGCCCGCACGCCTGACCCTGACCGCGCCCTAATCGGGCTGGAGCGTCTCGCCGACGCTTTTCCCAATCGCGCGGCGCTGTTCGCCGCCTACGCCGAATCGCCCGATGTGCTGATTCGCTTGACGGAACTGGCGCAGTCGCCCCCCCTCTGGAACCGCCTGCTGGCGCACCTCGAGCTGCTCGATATGCTGTTTGGCGAGGAGATTGTGGCGAAAGGGGCGAAACCCCGCGAACACCACCTGCACGCCCTGCGGAAACGACTGGAAACCTGCCGCACAGTGAACGCCAAGATTGCGAACCTCGCTGCCTACGCGCGGCGCGAACAGCTCCGCATCGGCGCGCGCGATCTCTGGGGCGAAACGACGCCTGAACAGACAGCGCGCGACCTGACCGCGCTCACGGAGACGCTGCTGACCTGCCTGTGGGACATCGTCGCGCCCGCAACGCCGATGCTGATTGTGGGGTTCGGCAGTCTCGGCGCGGGCGATCTGGGCTTTGGCAGCGACTGGGATATCGCCTTTGCCTGCGCCGACGACGCCAATGTGGAAACAGTGCAGGCTCTGGCGCAAAACTTTCTCAACCTGTGCCAGCAACTGACCGAGCAGGGCGTGTTTCAGCCCGTCGATACGCAGTTGCGTCCTGAAGGCAAGGCGGGCGCGCTGGCGCGCACCCTTTCGGGCTGGCGCGCCTACTACGAACACAGCGCCGCGCCATGGGAACGGCTTGCTGCGCTGCGCGCCCGTCCCCTGAACGCCGAATCGCCGCTTGCCGAACCATTTTTGCGAATCCTGAACCAGTTTCGCTACGGCGCGCCGCCCGCATCTGAAGATTTGGCGGAGATGCAACGCCTCATCCTGCGCGCCCTGACCGAGCGCGTCCCGCCCGCTCAGTTAGAAACCCACCTCAAGCTCGGATACGCAGGGCAGGCGACAGTGGAGTTCCTCACGCACTGGCTGGTTGTTCGGCATGCGAGCCTGCAGAACTACCCCGCCTCGCTGAAGACGCGCTCGCAGCTGGAGTGGCTCTGGCGCAACGGCATCCTCGATCGCGCCGATTACGAGACGCTGACCGAAGCATGGGGGTTCCTGTACCACCTGCGCAATCGGCTGCGCCTGCTCTTTGACCCTGCTCCTGAAACGCTGCCCGACGACGAGCGAGCCGCTATCGTCGCCCAGAGCCTCAACTTGCGCGACGCCTCCGAACTCCACGCGCTCCTGCAGGGGCATCAGCAGGCGATTCGGGGCGTGTGGGAACGGTTGTGGTAATCACTATTCACTCAGAAAAGCCAATCCTTCCTTGCGCTCGAAGCCACCTTAATGCCGCCGCCGCGTACCGACGCGAGCTGCCCGTTATATCGCGCACCTGCGCGACTTTCACAGGCGGGGGCAGAGTTTGCAACTGTTCGGCGAGGCGTTGCAGGGTCTCGGTCGCGAAGTAGATTCCTTCGCCTGCGTCGGCAATCTCGCCTCGCTCGACGCCGATACGCAGCATGGCGCGAACGGCGTCGGGCGGCGCGCCCAACAGATGCGACGCCATCCGAACCGACGGGGGCGTCATCCCCGCCTCGCGATAGAGGCTCAGCACGCGCTGATAGAACGCCTCCTGACGCGGCTTAAGGGGCGTCATAGCTGGTCAGCGATTATCGGTTCACCGTCCGTACTGGGATAGAACAGTTCGTCGGGTACGGTCGCTACAGGCGCAGTTGCGGGCATGGTTATCACCCCAACAGAGTATACCCCGCCCCTGCTCGCTACCCGCGCGGATGCGCCTTCTTGTAAACCTCTTTCAGACGGTCGAGGCTGACCTGCGTGTAGATTTGCGTGGTGCTGATGTCTTCGTGTCCGAGCAGTTCCTGCACGGCGCGCAGGTCTGCCCCGCCGTTGAGCAGATGCACAGCGAACGAGTGGCGCAGGGTATGCGGCGAAATGTTTTTCTCGATGCCCGCGCAGGCGGCGTAGTATTTGATTTTGTTCCAGAAGGCGATTCGGCTCAGTGGGTCGCCGCGGTCGTTCAAAAACAGTGTTTCGTTGGGGCGTTTCGGGTTCGCGAGCTTGGGGCGGGCGTCGCTCAGGTAGCGTTGCAGCCAGTAGACCGTGCTGTCGGGCAGGGGCAGCCACCGTTCACGCCCGCGCTTGCCCTCCACCCGCACCAGTCGCTCGCTCAGGTTCAGCTGCTCCAGCGTCAGGTTCAGCAGCTCCGAGACGCGCATGCCCGTCGTATACATCGTCTCCAGCATTGCGCGGTCGCGAACGCCGTGCGGAGTGTCCAGCGGGGGCTGCAGCAGTAGGCGGCGCAGTTCATGGGGCGTGAGCGTGGCGGGCAGGGCGCGGTGCGGTTTTGGCGCAGCCAGCGCGTCCGGCGGCTCGCTCTCCAGCACGCCTCGTCGATAGAGATACTTCAGAAACGTCCGCGCCGCGCTTAACTTTCGCGCGATGCTCGACTCGCTCATCGAGCGACGACGCAGGTAGTGGATAAACCCCTCCCACAGCGACGAGTCCCACTCGTGCGGGTCATTGCGCTCGGCGCGTTTGAGATACGCGCAAAACTGCGCCAAGTCCACCGCATAGGCGTTCACTGTGTGCGGCGAGACCTGACGCTCCCGCGCGAGATAGTCCAGAAATGAGTCGATATAGGCGTCCATCGTTATCG
>CAYYCA010000072.1:0-3291 GCA_964470265.1 uncultured Fimbriimonadales bacterium
TTTTTCCGTCTTTCCTTGCAGGAAGCGGGAAAACTGTCGTGCAGTAAGCGTCGCGCGGGAGAGGGGGAACGCGCTGTGCAGCGCACGCCCGCGGCTCCCCTCTCCCACCGTGTGGGAGAGAGGCTGAGGGTGAGGGCAAGAAACAGCCGACGCCCCTCCCACGAAGGTTTCGTCTCGCTTGAAACCCCGATTGGTATAAGGCGGTTTTGGGGTGCGACGACAGGAGTGTCGTCGCACCGCTTAATCAAAACCGCCGTCGGCGCGTGGGTTTAGGCGGCTCTGGAAGCTGATTTGAAAGCCAGCGAATGACGCCGAGCACCGCGCCGCCGCCCAGCAGCAGGAACGCGCCAAACAGCGCGAACCCGCGCCAGAGCGAACGCCCGCTTTGATTCAGGTCGCGCGAGGCTTCCTGAATGACCTGCGTCCCGTCGATCGCGGGCGAAATGCCCGTAGTGCCCTGTTTTGCGCCCTCTGAGCCGATGACCAGCGTCTCGGGCACGCCCGCAGGCGCGTTGCGCGTCACCGCTTCCTCAATCACGCTCGGCGTGTCGCCCTTAGGCGCAATGACCTCTGGACTCACCTGAATCGCGGGCGCGTTGTCGTACTGCTTCCACCAGTCGGGACGTTCGTTCGGACTGCGTCCCTCGGTGGCGATGCCCCAGCTCAACGCGAGCGAAGTTGCACACAGTATTCCCAGAATCCAGTTTCGCATTGTGTATCCCTCCCCAACTCTTTCTCTGGCTTGGACAGTCCTGTCCACGCTTCGGCACGGACAAGACTGTCCGTGCTACGAGTTAGCGCGTTTTTTGCCAAGCGAGGCGAATCACGCTCGCCACGCGCGGCAGTTCGATGTTAATCAGTGGCTGGTCGTCCAGACTGCGCTCGCGAATGCGCCAGTCATAGTTGAAGCGCAGCGGCAGGCTATACAGCACCATCGCCTCATCTTTGGCGATAATCGCGCCGTTCACGGTCAAGCCCAATCCATCGGTCGCGAGGTTCCCGCCCCCGACGAAGTTGGTGAACATAATTGCATCGATGCGCGAAATGCCGCGCTCATCCGCGCTGATGACGCCGTCCTGATTGATGTCAATCTGCTGGGAGAGTCGTTCAATTTCGTTCTGCCCGGCGTCGCCATAGGCGGATTGATAACGCATGCGCCCTGTGCTGTCGATCTGGCGTGCGTCGAACGGCGGAATCCAGTTGCCGTTCTCGTCGTAGCGTCCTCTCGTAAACGGCGGCGTCATATAGCGCAGGGGATAAGGGTCGCCGAAGCGCTTGGTATTGCCCATCATCACGCTGCCGCGCGCCGCCAGCCCCAGCGCGTCCTTGCGCTCGTTCGTGCTGATGACGGTATCCAGCACGCTGCCTCGAAAGTCAGGGGGGTTCTTGTAGATAATGTCGCCGACGATATGCACATTCCTCCCCGCATAAATGGTGCCCTGTCCCTCGACATAGCCGCGAATCACCACATCCTGCGTGACGGTAATCGGTCCGTGAATGCGGATGGGGCGATTCTGGTAGCCAATCAGCGCGACACTGCCGTTGATAACGCCGTTCGTATCTACGCGCACATAGCGGTTCTGTTGTGGATCCCAGACCTCAATGCGCGCGGGCTGATTGTAGTTCGGGTTCGGCAAGCCGTCAGAATAGGTCGCTTTCGGGTTGCGCCAGGTCCGCGAGAGCTGGATATAGTGGTTCAGGTCGTTTAGGTCGGGCAGGATCAGCTCGCTGGTAGGGCGATTGTCGAGCGTCTGGTTGCTGAAGTTGCGTGTGCCGTTTACATCCGCCAGCACTGCGCCGAACGGCGAGCCGTTCACCATCTGCCCTTGCGCGTTATACAGGTAGTCGCGCCAGAGGTTGAAGGTACTGCTGCCGAACGCGCCGTGCAGCGTGCTGTTGTACGCCTGACGCATCCACGGGTTGGTCAACTGGCGCGTAGTGTACTCAGTGTTGCTCCACTGGCGCGGCGCCTGGTTGCCGCCAGGCAGAATGATTCGCCCCTCGGCGCGTGGGCTGAGCTTCTCGTTCGGCGAGGCGATTATCGAGCCGTTGAAGACGGGCGGACCGCCCGAGCCGTATCGAAACTCGAAATCGCCGTTCGAGCGCGAGTCGCCGTTCATCACGAGTTGCTCGCCGCTGAAGCCGTACATCCAGCCGTAGTTGTTCACGAAGTAGGCGTAGTCGAACACGGCAGAGCGGGTGAGCGCGAGGTCGAAGGTCTGGTCAATCACCTGACGCGGTTCATTGGTGTCCAGCTGCCCGTTGCCGTTGCGATCGATCCAGCCGACGGAGCGCACCGTGATACGGCGCGTGTAGCTGTCAGGTTGGGCGTAGCCAATCACTGACGCGGTGTAGTTGCCGATGCCTGCAAAGACGCCCGTGCGCACCCAGCGCGGACTGGTAGGACTCGCGCCGTTGAGCGCGCTGTGAATGGCGTCGAAACGCTGGTTGATTTTGAACTGTCGCCAGATGTCTTGAGTAATCGCGTTCAGCCCGCCTTCCGCCAGGTTCTGCGCCGAGACCTCGCGCACGCGCGCCGCCGCCGTGCGCAAGTCCTGCGTGGCGATATCCAGATAGGCGACGCCCGTGATGGTCGCCAGACCGCCCATAATCAAAGTAGTCACCATCGTGCTGCCGCGTGCGCGGCGTGGTTTGCGTATTTTCATCGGACACCTCCCCCTCAGTTCTGTGTGGCGTTGCGGAGTAAAATCGTCTCTTCATACCAGACGCGCTGGGCGTTCGCGCCTTGCCCATGCCGCACGCTGAGCCGAATATGGAAGGCGACGACGCCAGGCGCAATCTGTTGCACAGCGAAGGGCGAATAGGACGCGCCCTGCGGCGTCGTGTTGACGATGTTCGTTAACAGGATGCGCGTCTGCCCGCCATGCGTAAGCGTCAGTTGACCGCTACTGAAGTTGACCTGCAGCAGTGCAGGATTGGCGAGATCGCGTTGAATTGGGGTCAGGAACCGCCCGTTCGCGTCCCGCAGGGGCAAGATTATCGCGGCGGTGTTGCCGCTCACGGTAATCGCGGCGGCTTGCTGCGCCAGTTCGCGCACCTCGCGCAGCGCGTTATAGGCTCCGCGATTCGCGGCGTTATGGTCGATTGTGCGTTGATAGTTGCGCAGCACATTAATCTGCGCGCTGACCAGCAGCGTGATTACAATCACAGATAACGCGCTTGCGAGTACCACTTCGAGCATCATCGAGCCGCGTGCGCGGCGTGTCCTACCCCGTATCATCGATTCCTCCCCTGATACCTCAGTTGCTGGGGCACGCCTGTCCCAGCCCC
>CAYYCA010000072.1:3391-8710 GCA_964470265.1 uncultured Fimbriimonadales bacterium
GCCACGCGCTGATGCCCTCACGGGCGGGACGCCCGTGCCACGCGCTGATGCCCACACGGGCGGGACGCCCGCGCTACTTGAGGCTGGCGACAGTCGTCGCAAACTGCACCTGCTGCCAGCGGTTTGTGCGCGCCTCTTGCCAGCGCACCGTGACGATGACCGTTTTCAAACCAATAGAAATGTTATTGTTCGTGGTCAGGTTGACCACCTCGATTGTGCCGAATCCGTTGCGCAGCTCGTTGGTCAGGTTCAGCGTTCCGCCGCCCGGCAGCTGTAGGCTGGTAAAGCGCACACGGAATTGATTGGCGTCGTTCAGCTCGATTGTTTGCCCAATCCCCGCTGCGATGAGTCCGTTCGCCGTAATCTGCAGAAAATCGAGCGTGCGCACGCGCTCCAGGGCGGTCTGCGCCACATTCGTCGCGAAGGTGTATTGCTGCGCCTGACGCTGCATGCGCGTGGTCATCGGCGAGAGCGCAGCGATGCTCAGCACCAGCAGCGTCACGATGAACACCGAGACCAGAATCTCTGTAAACGCCGATCCCCGTACCCGTCTCATTCTCAATCCCCGGTCCAGTCGAAGACATGGTTAGGCAGTCCTGTGGGACATGTCGGCGGCGTCCCAATCGCGTTTACGGAATACGGCACCCCACCCCCCGCGGGGCAAAACGGCTCCGCCTGCAAGTAGTTCGGCACTAAGTCGCTCATGTTGACGGTCGCGCCTGTTTGGGACTGCGTCGCCAGCGCGTACATCTCTTTCGCCTGATGGATCTGGCGTAGGTTCGCCACGCATGTGCGCGTTTGGGCGCGTGCGCGCGCGTTCATCCAGCTGGGCAACGCCAACGAGACCAGGATCGCGATGATAAACACCACGATCATAATCTCCACGAGCGTAAACCCCCGTCTCCTCGCGACCAGCTTTCGCATGATGGCTCCTTTGGGCGCGCTGCGCCCATGCAGGAGTTTCCACAAAGCGGCGCGAGTCTCCCTGTTAAAGGCTCTGGAATCGCTGTGCTGCTTATCCGATTGGCTTGATGTAGCGTTTAGGGATGCCCCATGGGGCGCGCCAGTTGCGCGAAAGCAGCGCGTTCGCATCGCGGTCGTTCACAATCTGCGCCCGCTGCGCGTCCCAGCGAATGCTGCGTCCCACCCGATAGGCGATATTGCCCAGCAGGGGCACAATCGTCGAGCGCACGCCCGTCAGCACATCCACAGCAAGGGGGACGCCCTCGCGAATCGCAGCCAGGAAGTTCTCCGCGTGCGGTTCGCTCTGCGCCGAGCCGCCGCGCTTGTAGGCGGGGATCCGCTCCTTGTCGGGATGCACCTCCAGCCCCTCACGGCTCACATAGAGACTGCCGTTCGTGCCGAAGAACATCGTGCCGTAGCCGCGCCCATACAGGGGGTAATCGCTGCCGGCGCGATGAGTGTAAATCAGCGTCCAGTCTTTGAACTTCCAGATGCAGTCGATGGTATCGGGCGTTTCGCGGTTGTCGTTCAGCGCGAACTTACCCCCATAGGCGGCGACCTCCGTCGGGCTATGCTCGCCCATCGCCCAAAGCGCGATATCGATCAGGTGCACGCCCCAGTCCGCCACCTTGCCTCCTGCGTAGTCCCAGAACCAGCGGAAGTGATAGATGCATCGGTTCGGGTTGTAGGGTCGTTTAGGCGCGGGGCCCAACCAGAAGTCCCAGTCCAGTCCTGGCGGCGGGTCGCTGTCAGGCGGGTTGCCGATGCCGTTGGGCGCTTCGTTGCCGACATTCCAGCAGTGAACCGTCGTGATTTTGCCCAGCCTGCCTGAGCGCACAATCTCGACGGCTTCCTTGAAGTGCTCCCCGCTGCGTTGCTGTAGACCTATCGCGACCACGCGCTTGTGTTCGCGCGCAGCATGCACCATCGCCAGCCCCTCAGCGATATTGTGCATCGCGGGCTTTTCGCAGAACACATGCTTGCCCGCCTCGCAAGCGTCGACGGTCATCTTCGCGTGCCAGTGGTCCGGCGTCGCCACCACGACGGCGTCGACATCCTTGCGCTCCAGAATCTGACGGTAATCGCGGTAGAGTTCGATGTCGTTGCGCCCGGTCATTTGACGGAACTCGTCGAGGTGTTTCTGATACACATCGCACGCCGCGACGATGTCGCACTGATCGCGCAGACGGTTGAACTGCCAGTAGTGATGGCGTCCAATCCCGCCGCAACCGATAATCGCGATTCGGATTTTCTCATTCACGCCAAACTTGCGTTTCATAGCAACCGTCCTCTCGCTAGTGGACTACTGAAGTTCCGTGCGGGGAACAGGACTCCTGCAAGCAAGGATAGGAAATATACTCCTCTGATTCGCTTGCATTGCTGTAAAATCATGGTATACTTGCGATAGGCGTCGAGGTGGACGCCATCCCGCGAACCTTCCCAAGCATTGTCTTGGGGGTTCAGATGCAATAAGGAGGCAGATGGGTCATGCAGCACGAAGAGCGGAATGGCGTCGATTTGCGGCGCTATCGAAGCGTGATTGAGCAGGCGCGGCTAACGCTGCGGCAGAACCTTGCGATTACCCGAACCCCTTGCTATCTGGACGCATGTATTGGACGGGAACCCGAACTTCAGCAACTGCACCAATGGCTGAGACAGCCCCATGCGCCGCTGTTAACGCTTACCGGCGTTTCAGGGATTGGCAAGACCCACCTTGCCTGTGAGTTCCTGCGGCGCGCGCAACAGGCGGGGGTTCGCTGTATTTATGTGAACCTCACCTTGTTGCAAACGGCGGATGAGATCATCCCCGCCGTGTTCCACGCGCTGAACACGCCTTTTCCAGGCGAGACGGTCTGGAAGCGCCTCGCGTCCTCCATCTTTGAGCAGGGCGTGTTGCTTGTGTTAGACGATTTTTATGGACTTCTACCCGAGGGCGCGCGCGTGGTTCAGGAATTAATCAGTGCAGCGCCTGCGCTGAAGATTCTGGCAACCTCGCAAGAGCCGCTGGGCATTCCAGAGGAAACGCTGTTGCCCCTGCCGCCGCTGCCTGTGCCGTCATTGCAAGGCGAGTCGTTGGAGTCGCTGCGGCGAAATCCCTGCGTCGCGATTGTTCTCAGTCAAGCAGGGAGCAATCTGCAGCTCACGCGCAGCAATGCGGCGCAAATCGCGCGCCTCTGCGCCGATCTTGGGGGGTACCCCGGACGACTGGTGGATGCAGGGCTTTACCTGCGCCGCTGCAAATGGATTCAGTTCTACTCCCAGTATCGTTTCTGGTTTGGCTTGGCGCCGAGCGGTCCTATGAAACCGGAGACGCAGCGCCATCTTCTACACAGCATGCTCCTTGAAGAGGAAAAGCGGATACTCCGGTCGCTGTCGGTGTTTCCTGAAACTTTTGACGGGGCGGCGGGCGCGGCAGCGGCAAACATTGGCGAACGCGCCATCAAGCCGCTTCTGGACAAACTCCTGGAATGCGGCTTTCTACAAAAAGCCCACGAGAAAACAAGCGTGCGCTACCGAATTCGCCCTCAAATGCGTACGGTTATCCTGCCCCTGAAAGAGGAGGAGCGGTCGGTGGTGATGCAACGCTTACACGCTTATTATCGCCAGCGGCTTCAGCCCAATAACTGGAGCAGGCAATCCGCCATCGACCCCCGCGAGTGGTGTTATGCAGAATGCTACACCCTGCAGCATGTGCTGGACTATCTGAAAGAACGCGGCGACTCGGAGGGAATCGCAGAGCTGTTTCAACTTTTGGATGGCGTTTGTGGACATCGCCCGCCCGCGATGCTGCTCGACTGGGGCGTGCAGTATTTGAACTTACTGACCGAACACTCTCAGGAGGATTCTTTGCGCGTCGCGCGCTCGATGTTGATTAGCCTGATTGGCTCAGGCGTCTACACCGTCTCGACTCAGCTCTTGGAAATGCTGGGCGACTCAGACGAAAACGCCGCCTTGCTGGGACGCTACTGGCACGATATGGGGGACGGTAAACGCGCCGCTGAGTTCTATATGAGGGCTATCGCCTACGCGGAAAGCCGACGCCAGCGAGAGCAGGCGGTTTTAGACGCAGTTGGCTTAGCCGAAAGCGAGGCGGTCATCGGGAATCTCGACCACGCAGACCAAATTCTTCGGGAGCTGAAAGCGCGCTACCCGGTTTATCGGATGTCGAGCGTGATTCGGAGTTGGTACTACTATGTCGACGCCTATGTGCATTATCAGCGTGGGAAGTTCGTGCGCAGTCGGGAACTCTACGAGGTCGCTCTGCGCCACGGAACGCGCAACAAGGATGTATGGCGGGAGCTGAGTCGGGTATACCTCGAGCTGGGTAAATACGCCAAAGCGCGCGCCTACGCGACTAAGGCGTTGCAGGCGCTGCTGGCGGATGTTGAGCCTCATGAGGCTTCCGTATATGCGGTGAGGAGTTGCCTGGGCGATGTGGACGCGGTTCAGGGGCGCTATGACGACGCGCTGGCTCACCACGCCGCTGCGTGGGAATTCTGGCGCGCTCAAGGGCAGCCGCGCTGGATGTGCTGGACTCTCAACCGACTGGCGGAGATCGAGTTGCTGGCGCGGGACGCGCGCCATCGGTGGCGGCTCGCCCCTGCCTTCAGCATGAGCGCACAGGAATGCCTGAACGAAGCATGGGCGATTATCGAGCCGACCTTTTTGAACTTGCCCCATCGATCGCGCACCCAGCATAACCTTGGCTGGCTGGCATGGCATGAGGGGCGGCTTGATGAAGCCGAAGACTACCTGAACCAAGCACTGGAAATCCGCCAGAGCTACGGGAACCTGTATGGCGTCGCCCGCACCCTTGAAGCGCTGGCGCGCGTGCGCTTCTCGCAACAACGCTACCAAGCGGCGGTCGAGCTGCTCGATCAAGCCAGTGCGATTCGCGAATCGCTGGACGCGAAGCCCTACTTGCCCCTCAAAAAACGCAACCTCTCCATCCGAAGAAGCAAGGGATAGCCCACCCCTCAAAATCCCCGTTTCACTTCACTCTAAAACCCCCTATTTTCGTGGCAATAGGGGGTTCTCGTCCGTTATTAATATAACGGAAGTAGGGCGCGAGCATCCAATAAGCCTTAGCAAAAGTTTACCCGATCAACAGCCCCGCGACGGGCATGTTTTACAAAGCTCTGGCTGAGCCAAGCGCACACGACTTATCTGCCTGCCTAACTCGCCTCTCGGGGCGCCTGACCTCCGCCTCGGGGGGCTTTTTTTTTGTGACGTAAGGGTTCAAGTGCCATAAAACCTCCTTCGGGGGCACGCAGTGGACAAGTAATACAATTCGCGAGTTCAAGTAGCTCAAATCGTCGGCGTCCCGCCGACGCTACGCGAAGCCGTTCGTAGCGT
>CAYYCA010000073.1:0-8637 GCA_964470265.1 uncultured Fimbriimonadales bacterium
TATCCCGCCTCGCCTTCTACTTCGCCGACTTTGAGTTGCAGCTCGCTGCGCAGCTCGATGCGCTCGATCTTGCCGTCGCGAATCCACACGATGCGATCCGAGATGTCCAGCATTTTGAGGTCGTGCGTAGCGGAGATAATCGTCACGCCGCGCTCTTTGTTGAGCCGCTTGAGCAGCTCGATAATCTCCTTACCCGTTTTGAGGTCGAGGTTGCCTGTCGGTTCGTCGGCGAGGATGATGGAGGGGTTATTCGCGAGCGAGCGGGCTATCGCCACACGCTGCTGCTGTCCGCCCGAAAGTTCCGTGGGCTTGTGGTGCAGGCGTCCACCCAGCCCGACCAGCGTGAGCAGCTCCACGCCGCGCTCGCGCGCCTCGTCGGCGTTCACGCCCGCGAACACCATCGGCAGCGTCACATTCTCCAGCGCGGTCATTACGGGAATCAGGTTGAAGGTCTGAAAGATATAGCCGATGCGGTGGCAGCGCAGAAACGCGAGTTCCTGCGGATCCAGCTGCGCCATATCCACATCGTCGATGAACACCGAACCCGAGGTCGGTTTATCCAGCCCGCCAATCATATTGAACAGCGTGCTTTTGCCCGACCCCGAAGGTCCCATAATTGACAGATACTCGCCGCGATAGATATCGAGGTTCACGCCGTCGAGCGCGCGCACGGTCAGTTTGCCCATCTGATACTCTTTGACCACATCGCGCACGCGCACCACGAACTCGGTCGCTGCGCCCTCGCCAGCGGTTTGCTGCACCGTCGTCTGTGTTTGCGCCATCACGAAACGATAGATTCGCTCAGAGGGCGCGGTTTCCTGCCAACAGGCGGCTTATGGTAGGTGGCTTCCGCTTGCGGTATGACTCCAAAACAGGGCAGCCACTTCAGAATCGGCTTGAGTTGTTAATTCGAAGCACCCGAGCGACGCCCTTGCTGGGTAAGTGAGCCGCTTCCCACTGACTCACTTGCTGACGCAGAACATCATCAAAGGGCGTCTCGATTGTCATGCCTTGCGAGGCGCCAATCCGAGCGAGAAGCGCGTCTTCAGTTGCTATGCGCGTTGCGCCCACAAGACGGCATGCCTCAAGTAGCACTGCGTCTGTCAGGTCAAGGTTCTTGCTGACAGCCGTGTGAAGGGCAGCGTTCACTATAACTGATGTCGACGGGTACTACACGCAGTGGACAGTTTGCCAGGCTTTGAATAACCTGCGCCGAATCGTTGGAAACTACACCGTAAACTTTAGTTAAAACAGAGTGAGCTGCTAAAAGATGGAGCGCGCTAGTGAATCATCCTTGCTTAGCTCTGATAAACTGCTCGCAGACTGTGGAGGCTGGATGCCTCTGCAGAAGGGCGTAAACAAGAATCATCGTATCCAGCGCACGAGACTCCGCTTCAGAGGAAGAGGTCGCTGCGTTCAAGCTTTACCTCCTCGCTTGTAGGCTCGACTGACATTTTGAGTTTGGAGCAAAATACTGCATCCCCACTCTGCAAGGAAACCGGTCTAATGAGGAGCTGTGCGCCGAGTTCCTCAATCAATAACTGCCTCGGATAGCTGTGACGTTCAAGCCACTCTGTTGGCAGTCGAATCTTGCCCTCATGAATCTCCACAATCTGCGTCATCTGCTCACCGAAATTATACCTCTCGCCTGTGAAGAGGTATACTCTCCCCACTCCTATGAAACCGCTGCCGAAGGTTACTCTGACAGGTTCCGTCGAGCGCGGCTACTCTATCTGGTTCGTGATGGTGGTCGCGCTGTTTCTAACCAGCCTGCTGCTTTCGAATATTATCGCGGCGAAGATTATTACAGTGGGCGGGCTGGTGATGTCGTCGGCGATTGTGATTTTCCCCGTGAGCTACATCATCGGCGATGTGCTGACGGAGGTGTACGGCTATCGGCGAGCGCGGGTGGTCATCTGGATTGGGTTCGCGTGCAACCTGCTGGTGGTACTGATTATCAGCGCGGCGATTGCGCTGCCGCCCGCGCCGTTTTACGAGCATCAGAAGGCGTTCGAGACCGTGCTGGGCGTCGCGCCGCGCCTGATGCTCGCCTCGCTGACGGCGTATCTGGTGGGCGAGTTCACCAACTCCTATGTGCTGGCGAAACTCAAAATCGCCACACAGGGACGCTGGCTCTGGACGCGCACGATTAGCTCCACCCTAATTGCGCAGATGCTGGACACGGCGATTTTCACAACAGTGGCTTTCGCTGGGGTGTACCCCACAGCGGAACTGGTGCAGATTAGCCTGATTGAATGGGGCGCGAAGACGCTCTACGAGGCGCTCGCCACGCCGCTGACCTATCTGGTGGTTGGCTTTCTGAAGGCGCGCGAGGGGGTCGATGTCTACGACACCGACACGAAGTTCAACCCGCTGCTGGTGTGGGAGTAGTCATACCATAGGGTTTCCAGTGCGTCGTCGGCGGGGACGCCGACGCTACGCGAGCGCGTTCGTAGCGTCGGCGTCCCCGCCGACGACGCACTGGAAACCCTGATCGGTATTACTTGAGCAGGGGCGACTCCCAGTAGATGTAGGTGGTGCAGGCGTCTTTCGATTCGGCGGCGTTTTGCGTGCGCGCCTGCACCGCGCCCAACAGCGCGGCAATCGCAACAATCCAGAGAAGCCACACAAGATATTTTCTCATCGGCGTCTGTTTATTAGAGGCGCACGGGCGCTATGAGGATTCGTTCCGATTGTCGTCCTGTTCAGAAGCCGCCCGCTTCAGAGCGTCCAGAACCGCCTGCCCCTTGTCGGCAGTCAGAGCGAGGTTTAGCAACTGCTGAAGCGCCTCTGCATCCTCAATGTGTTCGAGAATAGGTTGTGTCGCCACGGCAAACTCTTCACTAAATCGGTGCGATAGAATCACTGAGAGTGCGCTTTTTAGCCCCTTGGCCCCTCCGCCAGCCCCTTCTCAATCGCCCGACGCTCCAAACGCGACACAAACGGCGTATCCAGCTCGCGCTTATACTCCTCAATAAACTCCTCCACCTGACGCCCCAAAGTCTCTGGCAACATAAGCACCCACTCCCAACAAGCGCAACAAATGCGCCCGCTCATCCACATTATCCCCACGCTCCAGCATCAACGCAATCAACTGCTTCCGCGCCTCAAACCGCGCCTACACATCACTGCCTGCCCCCATCGCCCGTCGAAACGCCAGCAACATCAACGCCGCAGGATTGCCCCGCTCCGCCTCACGCACCAGAAACGCCTCGTCCAAATCCAGCAACTTGATAACGCGGAACCGAAAGTCCAGCCGTGTGCCCGCCAGCTCGCGCACACACCGCCGCGGACGCCAGCGCGGATTGGGGTCGCCCAGAATGACGATGCTGGCGATGTCCATCCGCAACTCCAGCCACAGGCGAGCGTAGTAGGTGAAGATGCGCTGTTCTAAGGCGTGCTGGTACTGGCTCTGGGCTTCGAAGTGGAGCGGCACGCCGCGCGGGGTCGCCGTTGTGGAGCCAGACTTTGACGAGGCGGTCGGTGAGCAGTTTACCTGTTTCGCTGTAGGGGGCGAGTTTGCGCAGTTCGTTGTCGAGGAACTCTGGGGTTCGGTTCCAGTCGATGAGGGCATGAAGGTCGGGGAGCATCAGTTGCACGCACTCGCGGAAGAAGACTGTGATAAACTCCTTCCACGCTGCGTCGTAATCGGGGCGGGCGACCTCCACAGGTTATCCCTCCAGACTCGCCGACGCGGGCACGATGTGTCCTTTTTCCCGCGTGAGGAAATGCACGGTACGCACGCCGTTGCGCAGCAAGTGCAGGCGCGCCTCGTCGAGTCCGAAGCCGACCTGCGCGGGGCGGTGGCTGTCGTCGCCGATGCAGAACATCACGCCCATCCGCGCACCCAGCTGCACAATCCAGTCCGCAGGGTAGGGTTGATCCAAGCCTTTCCGTAGCGCAGAGGTGTTCACCTCCACACGCGCCCCCACTGCTCGAATGGCCTCCAGCGCATGCTCCACCGCTTTGCGCACGCGCTCCGTCGCGACCTGTTCCGCCAGTCCCAGCCGCGTCGCCTTTAGACGCACCAGGTCCAGATGCCCAATCACCTCAGGGCGCACCGCCTGCGCCATCTCCGCCACTTTGTGATAATACTGTACGGCGACCTCTTCCATCCCCCCCACGCGCTCCATCATCTCCAGAAAGTTCGCCTCCGAGTAGCCGTCGATGGAAGCGTCGTGGAGATAATGCACGGAACCCACCATGTAGTCGAACTGATACTTCTGACGGTAATACTGCACCAGTTCCACATAACGCTCTTGCGGGACCACTTCGATTTCGAACCCGCGCAGCACTGTGAGTCGGTCGGCGAACTCGTCGGCGAGTTGCGTAATCGTGTGCGCGTAGCGGTCAAAAATCTCGTCCAGCGTCTGGGGCGTCCAGCCCCACTCGATCTCTTTGGGGTACAGAAAACGCGCCTCGACGCGGGGCATATGCTCCGCAACGCCGAATACATTGTAGCCCGCCTGATACGCCGCCTCCAGAATCTCACGCAGCGAGCCTTCGGCATGTTCGCAGAACTCGCCGCTGTGCCCGCCGTGCAGCGAAATTTTCCACTCTGCCTTTGGGGGATTCATAACGGGCAAAAGTATACCCGTCATGCGTAATCCGAGCGGAACATGCCGCCGATGAACCAGCCCAGAAACATCGCCAGCAGCGGCAGACTGCCGAAAAAGGCGATTCCCACCGTGAGCCAGTCCGCGGGGTCAGCGTAGTCGACCAGCATCAGCACCAGATCAAAGAGGATACGCAGCCCCACATAGACGGTCAACACACCGAGCAGCGACCAGTTGATGTCGGCGCGGGTAATCGCCCAGACCACCAGCAGCCCCAGCCCGTAAAAGATGAACGCGAACAGCGGATTGCAGCACAGGAAGTTCAAAAACAGCACGATGCCCATATCGCGGAACATCTCCACATCGTCGAATTTGTCCACGAGGTGCGAGTTGGGCAGCCACGCGCCCACCAGAAAGAAGAAGAGCAGGTTCGACCATGCCGCCCACTCAGGCTTCCAGCCCAGCACCAGCACATTCAGCGCGGCGAGCGGCAGCACAACGCCGAAAAACCGCTCCAACTTCGCGGTGAAGGTGTAGCCCTCGCTCACCTCGTAGAGGAACTTGATGTGGTCGGCGGATTGTTGTTGCGCGGGTTGCGTTGCAGGACGGGAGTAGTCATAGAGCGGCGTGGGTTGGGGCGGCGTGGGGATTGCCTGCGTGGGCTGGCTGCTGACAGGCGTCGGAGGCGGCGTCGCCTGCGCGGGCGGGTCGGCAGGAGGCGCGCCCGCATTCGGGTTGGGCGGGAGTGTGCGCACAATCGCGCCCGTCGCCAAATCGCGCCGACACCACTCGCACACCTGCGGATGGCTTGTCTGCTGTCCGCACCACCGACACTGCGTCATCGGAGCCACCCCCCAAATCCCGAATCGCCCCCCTGCTGTACCTGAATC
The DNA here is from genome assembly GCA_964470265.1 of uncultured Fimbriimonadales bacterium. Lineage (GTDB taxonomy): Bacteria > Armatimonadota > Fimbriimonadia > Fimbriimonadales > GBS-DC > GBS-DC. The sequence continues at coordinate 5,447 of CAYYCA010000073.1, forward strand.
GTGGCAATCATCTGGTCGAAGATTTTCTCGTAGTCGCCGAAGCTGTTGGGCGGGCAGTAGGCGTTGAAGTGGATGACTTCTGTTTGCGACAGCGGCACAGTAATCAGATACCCCCGCACAGGCATGCTCAGGAACGGCACGGGGTGCGGGATGGTGTATTCGTAGTCGCTACGAATGCCCTGCACGCCGCGAAGGCGCACCGTACCTCGCTTCAGTTCTTTGAAGTCCGTGAAGCCCCAGTCTTCCCGAATTGCCGCCAGGTGCAGGTCATGCGTGCGGCGCAGGAATCGGCTCATATCGAACGCGGGCTGAGCCGCCGGCTGTCCGAAACCCGTTGGAGGCAGCGGGTTGCCGGGCGCGGCGATGGTAATCATTAGCCCTGTGCGGTCGCCGCGCCCCAGCTTAATCGTGTCCAGAATACGCACTTCGCCGCCGGGCGCGCTTAGCTTCAGCACTTCCAGTGGGTCGCGCTCCACCCGAAACCGCTTCGGGACGCGCAGTTGAAACCGTCCCCGTTGCACAATCTCCCAGTCGGCAGCCCTCTGGGGCGCAACCTGACGCGGATTGGCTAAGATAACCAGCTCCGCAATCAACGCAATCAGCCCCACAATCCAGAAGATGCGATAGATAATCAGCATCTTATTGTCCTTTTATTATCAATACGCGCAACGAACAGCGATTCCTGCCTATTTGGGGCGGGATTCCTCACTTTGCGCGATTGGTTAGTTCCTCAAAGATGAAATCATCGCCGAACCGCGGGGTGTAAGTCTGGTACGACGGCGTCCCTGCCGTCGCCATACTGAGCATGCTCCATGGCGACGATGGCGGGGATGCCATCGTACCGAAACAGGGCGATTTCACTTGTGAAATCCTCCTCATACCGCAGGGCTCGTCGTGGACACGCCCCCTACAATTTTAGGCGCGCGACACCCAATTCGGGACAAATTCCCCCAAAATCCCCCGATGCGCTGTCCGCTTTTTTGGGGGTTTTGAGTCTTAATAAGGTGGAATGCCCTGCGAGGGCGTTCCACAGGGCGAATTGGATAGATGTCAGCGGCGCTGGGCTTTGATCCTCCTTTCGACAGCGTCGCTTATTTTTTTTTTCGACGGGCAGGAGCTTCACCCGATAACCTTCCTGACGAACTCCTCAGGCGTCAGCCCCGCTTCGTTGACATGGGTAATCGGTTTCCAGCCGTCGGGACCGGGCGCAGTCGCGCGTTGGAGCCAGCGTTCGGCGAGGGTTTTCTTGTCGGCGGGGGGCTGCCACGCCTGTTTCGCCTCCTTTGCCTGCTCTTGTAGTCTGTCCCAGTTCACGAGCCAGGCGTACCACACAGGCAGCCGCGCGATTTGCACGCGCCAGCGCAGGTCGGGGTCGCTGTGAACGGCGCGTTCGGCGCGTTCCCAGAGCGTTTCGGCGCGGCGCAGAATCGGGTAGCGCAGGTAGGGCGCGTTCGCAGGGTTCGTGAAGCAGGTCATCTTGAACTCGCGCGCCGCGTCCGCCATCAGGCGCAGGTAGCTCGCCACATGCCGCGCCGCCGCGCCGAAGTAGCCCTTCAGAAACTCGTCGATGAGGCGGTTTTCGTCCTGATAGGGGTTCCAGAGCAGCTGCGCCAGCAGCCACGCCTTCAGCTCCGCCATCTCACCGCCGTGCGACTGATACGCGCCCTGCTCAAACACGCCCCGCACGCCGTGCTTATGGAAGAAGCGCAGGTTCGCGCCCAGCACAAAGTAGTTCGGGTGAGGCAGCAGGTAATGGCTGAAGTTCGTCGTGTAGTCCCACACATAGAGTCGCTGGCATCGTTCGCTCCAGCCGCGAATGTCCGCGGCGAAGTCGGCATTCATCGGCGATTCGAGCGGCTGTGCGAAGCTACACTCAATCGAGCAGAGGCGAATAATCACATTCGGGCGGGGGCGCAGGGCGCGCGTCGGCTGGCGCGTGTACCAGTAGGCGAGCGTGTCGAACGCCACCTCGGGGAACTCGCGCTCCAGTCGCTCGGCGATGAGGTTTACCGCCTCCAGAATCGGCGCGACGGCGGAGCCTTCACGCTCCTCGACGGCGCGGCAGCGGTCGCACTGACACGCGCCCGTCCAATCCTCCTGCGAAATGGAGATAATCCGCGCCTGCGGGTTCTCGCGCAGTACTTGGCGCACGCGCTCCACCAGAAACGCGCGCAGTTCGGGGTTCGTCCAGCACAGCTGCGCCCGCTCCCAGCGACGCTTGCCGTCGATAAGGCTGTACCATTCGGGATGTGGCTCAAAATAGGTCTGCGGAGGAACCAGCCAGAAGGAGGTATGCACGAAGCCGGCGTAGATGATTTTGCCCCCGTGTTTGCTGGCGAGGCGCGGGTGGTTGCCGTTAGAGTAGTTGCGCGCCGCCCAGTCGCCGTCGAAGGCGTGATACCAGAACGGCTCGCGATACTCGAAGGCGGGCTGCTCGCGCAGGTTAAGGTGCGGAACGGTCAGGTCGCGCCTGCGGGGGAGGTGGGTCGCCCACGGCGTCCACCAGCGTACGCCGAGCTGGGTGTGCAGAAACCGATACACGGCGTAGAGCGTTCCGCGCGGGCGTCCGCCCGCAAGCAGCAGGTAGCCGTCGCGGCATGAGAGAAGCGTCTCCTCGTTACCCAGTGTGCGCCAGTTAATGTCGGGGCGCAGGCGTTCCGCAAGCGCGCCCTGCCCGACGACAATCGCGCGGGGAGGCAAACTGTCCGCTTCGCGAATCTCGAACGACGCGCCTGTGATTGCCTGCAGGTGCGCCCGCAACTCCTCGGCGGCATGGCGCTCAGGCTCCGTCGCGCCCGATTGCACGAGAATCGGCGCAAGCGACTTTCCCCGACGGCTCAGCCATAACATAAGCCCTTGATATGCAATCGGAGCGAAAAATCCTGCCAAGTTCACAGGACATGCCTCGACGCGCCCGCCTGCTGACTCAACTCCCGCAGCCGCTGCGTGGTCGCCATCGGGCGGAATCGGGGCCCGCACATGCTGCAGAACGGCGCGAACTTATGCGACTCTAACGCCCTACCATGCATGCAACAGTCGCTCGGCAATCGCCCTGCGGATAGCGTCTAAGAGCGTGTATAGGAAGTAAAACTTCAAAAATCCATGAAGTGGGTGATGGAGTTTTGACTAATCAACTCTCCATCACTCATTCGGCTGAAGCCGTTCCTGTGCAAGCAAAGCCCGCCTGCGCG
>CAYYCA010000074.1:0-8568 GCA_964470265.1 uncultured Fimbriimonadales bacterium
GGCATCGTCCATATTCTCCAAAATATCTTGAATATAAAGCCAGACGGCGCGTTTCATACCGTAATCGCCTCTTGGAGAATTTTATCACGCAATTCTTGGCGCAGTGCGCGGCGTGAGACCATCTCCACTCTCAAGCCGAGCACGTCGCTTAGATACAACTCCGCGCCAACCAGCTCCAGCAGGCTGATTGGTTTGAGATATTCCACGAGCAGATCCAAATCGCTTTGTTCGTGCTGTTCACCGCGCCCGTAAGAGCCGAAGATCCCCACCACGCGCACCCCATATCGTTCCGCCAGCACGGGCGCATGCTCCTTGAGAAGACGCCGAATCTCTTCAACGGTACGCATCATGACTATTTTACCTACAAGTATACGAGAAGCGTCTCCCATGGTACAATTCCCCCGCTATGCGACAAGCGTTTATCCCGTCCGAGGCGGTCGCCACCCATGTGGAGCGCACCGAAGAGGGCACGATGATTATCAATATGGGTCCTCAGCATCCCAGCACGCACGGCGTACTGCGCGTGGTGTGCGAGCTGGAGGGCGAGCGCATCGTGAAAGCCGAGTGCGTCATCGGCTACCTGCACACGGGCATGGAAAAAGAAGCCGAATACCTCACCTACCACAAAGCGCTCCCGATGACCGACCGCATGGACTATCTGTCGGCGAACAATAACAACCTGGCGTTCTCGCTCTCTATCGAGAAGATTCTGGGGGTGGAGATTCCCCCGCGCGGGCAGTACCTGCGCGTGATTTTAGCCGAGCTGTCGCGCCTTGCCAGCCACCTCGTGTGGATTGGCACGCATGCGATGGACTTAGGCGCGATGACCATCTTCTTCTACGCCTTCCGCGAGCGTGAGAAGATTCTGGATTTATTCGAGATGATGTCGGGCGTGCGCATGATGCCCAGCTGGATTTGCCCGGGCGGACTGCGCGGCGACATGCCCGACGGCTTCGAAGACCGCCTGCGCCAGCTGCTTAAGGAGCTGCCCAAAGCGTTAGACGATATCGAGGGAATGCTGACCCATAATCCCATCTGGCGCGAGCGCACGATGGGCATCGGCGCGCTGACCACCGAAGAGTGCTTCGCGTTGGGCGTGAGCGGACCCACCATTCGCGCCACAGGCTTCGCGTGGGACATCCGCAAGTCCAACCCCTACAGCGGCTACGAGCAGTTCGAGTTCAACATCCCGGTCGGCAAGCACGGCGATGTGTACGACCGCTACCTGGTGCGCATGGCGGAGATGCGCGAGAGCCTCAAAATCCTGCAGCAGGCAATCGACGGCTTGCCCGGCGGCCCGATTAACACCAGCGACCTAAAAGTCGTGCCCCCGCCCCGCGAAGCCATTGACAACTCGATGGAGTCGCTCATCCACTGGTTCAAGATTCACACGGAAGGCTTCCGTCCGCCTGTGGGCGAGGCGTATGTGCCGGTGGAGTCGCCCAAGGGGGAGCTGGGCTTTTACTTTGTAAGCGACGGCACGAACCGCCCCTATCGGATGCACACCCGCGCGCCCAGTTTTATGAACCTACAGGCGCTGGAAAAGATGGCGGTCGGACGCCTCATCGCCGACATGGTCGCCCTGATTGGCAGCATCGACATCGTGCTGGGCGAGATTGATCGGTAAAGCGTGCGCCGTTGAGCCTCCTTGCTCGACTGCCAGCGGGACAAACCGCCCCTCTTGAAATCCTATCAGTCGGTACTGCGCAAGGAGCGACCAGTGAACCACGAGTTTGTCGGGCAGCACGATGGGTTCCTCGGCTGGGGGTGTGCGTGCGCCCTCGGGAGATAAGAAGATATCGATCGGGTTGGTGAGCGTCGCCACGCCGTTCGCGTATTCTACGCGCGTATCAGCGCGCAAACGCATCGTGAACCGACTTGCAACATAAACGGGTTGATTCGCGCGTTCGGGCAGTAGCAGCGCGACGCCCTCGTGGAACCCCGCCCGCCAGATATACGCACCATGAAAATGGTCGGGAACGCTCAGAATCAGCAGGGGTTGCTCAGCGGGCGCGTCTCGGAGCGACAGGACGCTATTGCGTGCAATCTCGCCTGCCGTGCGCCACGCATCCGCCTGACGCAGCGTCCCCACGACATACGCCGCCAACAAGAAAGCCACTGCGCTCCGCCCCCAGCCGCGGCTTTGGCTCAGCTGAGCCAGAAACCCGCCGACGCCCACCGCCATGAACGCCGACGCCAAATACGAGTACCGACTGTTCAAGAAATAAAACGGCGACGGCTTGAAAATCAGCACAGGGAGCAGCGACAGCAACACGAATCCGAGCAGAATGCGCCACTCTACTTGGAACGGCTGTCGGGATGGAGAGACGCGCCAAGCATAAACTACCATGCCCGCCCCCGCCAGCCACACACCCCACAACAGCGTGTCCCACAAGTCGCGTCCTAAGCCGTAGAGAATCGCGGGCATGCCCATCTGGAACAGATACGCAAACAGGTTCACCACCAGCAGCCATGGGCGTTGCAGCGTGCCCCACGCTTCAGGATACGCGCCCACGCCGCCGACTATCGCCGTGCGCATCGCCAGATAGACCATCAACACCCCGAAAAACGGCGCGGCGAACCAACCCGCGCGCTCCACGCTGAGGTAGCGCAACCAAAGCCAGACGATGAACGGAAAAGTGAGCAGCGACTCCTTGCAAAACAGCCCTATCGCAAAGCAGCCCAACGCGCCAAGGTAGTCCGCGCGGCGAGCCGGTTCATAGAAGCGCATCAACAGTAGTAATGCGCCCAGCGCACTCGCTGTAGCGACCATATCCGCTCGCGCGGCGAACCATGCGACAGCCTCCACATTTGCAGGCAACGCCACAAAGAGCAGCGCGCCCAGAATCGCGCCGTGCTCTGCTATCCGTTCGTTCCACCCCCAACGCCGAAGCAGCCGATACGCCAACGCGTACAGCAGCAAGCCGCACACCGTATGCCAGAACAGATTCACCAGATGCGAAAACAGGGGCGACATTCCCAACAGGTAGTCCAGATAGTAATGCAACGAAATCAGTGGACGAAAAAAGCTCGTCGGCGGTTGACTGGCAAACCCGAACACACCGCCCTGTCGCAAACGATAGAAGATGAAATGGTCGTCCGCTACATAGGGCGCGCTCAGACAAATCAAATAGGCGTTTAAACTGATTCCGCAAATCATCAGGAGGTGCACCGTGCGCACACCGAAACTATACACTTTGCCCCCGTGTTTTCCTGCAAGGCAGGAAATCAGTCGTTCCTCTTGAAATTGCACGCCGTGCTATTGCCGATTCGCGACCACAATCCATGGGAGCGGTTCCCCGTCGTGACGGTCGGGCTAATCGTGGTGAATGTGATTGTGTTCATCATGCAGTTGCTCGACCCGCGTGTGACCTATGTCTACGCCGCCATCCCTGCCGAGATTACGGGCGCGTATGTCGAGCCGTTCACGCGCTTCATGCTGGAGCAGCGCCACGGTATTCGCGCGGAGCCAGTGGTGAACCCGTGGCTGACAATCTTTACGAGCATGTTCCTGCACGGCGGGTATCTGCATATCATCGGCAATATGTGGTCGCTGTGGATCTTCGGCAACAATGTGGAGGACGCGCTGGGGCATTTTCGGTATCTGCTGCTCTATCTGTTCTGGGGTTTTGTGGCGGCGCTGTCGCATATCCTGTTCAACTGGGCGTCGCCGATTCCGGTGGTGGGGGCGAGCGGCGCGATTGCGGGCGTGATGGGCGCGTACCTGCTGCTCTACCCGCACGCCCGCATCGACTGCGTGCTGTTCTTCGTGATTATCACTTTCGTGGAGGTACCTGCTATCTTCTTCCTGATTTTCTGGTTCGTGTCGCAGTTCTTGGTCTACAATCCCGGCGTCGCGTATCTGGCGCATATCGGTGGGTTCGTGGCAGGGTTCCTCACGATTAAGGCATTAGGTGGTCCCGAGCGACTGCTCTACTATCGGCGCAGGCGGTACTAATACCGATTGGGGTTTCAAGTGTCGTCGGCGGGACGCCGACGCTACGAACGGCTTCGCGTAGCGTCGGCGTCCCGCCGACGATGCACTTGAAAACCCAGTTGGTATTAGCCCCTCGGAGGTTAACCTGATTTAGTATAAGCCCTGAGTCCAACCCGCCCGCCTGCCGATAATACTTTCTGAGGGCGAGCGGTATGCCAGAGCGTGTGCTAATCGTGGACGACGAAGAGGATTTGCGCTATATCTACACCCGTCAGTTGCGCGGCGACGGTTATCTGCTGGACACTGCCGGGGACGGCGAGGAAGCTATCGAAAAGATACGGCATAACGAGTACGCCGTCATCCTGACCGATATGCGCATGCCGCGCAAGGATGGGCTGGCGGTCATCGCCGCTGCGCGCGAACATCTGCCCGAAACCGAGATTATCGTGCTGACAGGGCACGGCTCGCTGGAGAACGCGCTGCAGGCGTTCAAATCGGGCAACATCTTCGAGTACCTGCTCAAACCGCTCGACGATATCGCGGTGCTGAACACGGTCGTCGCGCGCGCGATTGAACGCCGCAATCTGCGCAAGCATAATCGGGAACTGTTCGAGCAACTGCAGCGCGCGTATGAAGAGTTGCGCCAGAAATCCGAGGCGCTTATCCAGCAGGAGAAGATGTCGGCGATTGGCACGCTCGCGGCGGGCGTGGCGCACGAACTGAACAACCCGCTGACCGCCGTCGTCGGCTTTGCGCAGCTGATTGCTGAGAAACTGCGCTCGCACCGCCCTGAAAACTGGAGCGATGCGGAATACGAGCGCGTCGCGCAGGCGCTGGAGAACCTGGTGCAGGGGGCGCATCGCGCGCGCGACATCGTCGGCAGCCTGCTCCGCTTCGCCCGCGCGTCCAAACCCGACGCGCGGAGCCCGATTGACATCAACCAAACCCTACGCGACGCCTTCGTGTTCACAGAGCATCTACTACTGCGCCACGGGATTACGCTGGAGAAGCAACTCGCGCCTGATCTGCCGCCCGTGTGGGGCAACGCTGCGCGGCTGCAGCATGTGTTCACGAACCTGCTCATCAACGCCCAGCAAGCCACGCCGAGCGGCGGTACCGTGCGCGTCATCACCGAGCGCAGCGACGAGCCGAAAGGCGTCTGGATCCATGTGGAAGACACTGGGCAAGGCATCGCGCCCGAAGACTTAGAGAAGATTTTCGAGCCGTTCTACACACGCAAAGAGGAAGGCACAGGGCTGGGGCTGTCGATTGCGAAGCAAATCGTGGAGGAGCACGGCGGCGAGATCCGCGCCTTCAGCGAACCAGGCAAGGGCGCGCGGTTCTCGGTGTTCCTGCCCGCGAACGAGGCGCAGACCGTAGACCCACCCAACGCAAATCGTGCGGTCGCGTGAGCAGTAGAGACGTCAGCCCAGCCGATCCAGCCACGCCCGACTCTTGCTATCCAGCGCGTCGATGTTGCGAATCTCGTAGCGACTGCCGTCCACCGCCACGATCAGATAGCGCACAGGCGAGAGTTCATGCACATTGTCGCGCCAGTTGCGCACATAGAACACACGCCTGCCCCGATCGGTCTCCACATCCCAGCGGTGCTGTCCATATTCCTCCGTGAGCGAGTAAATCTTTTCGATGACGGGCGTGAAGTAGCGGCGGTCTAACTCCTCCTCTAAAATCTGGCGCGAGGGTTCGGGCATCCCGTCCAGCGTGCGGAACATCCCGACTTCGACGAGTTTATCGCGCTCCTCGCGGCGCAGCACGCTTACATAGCCCTGCGCGTGCGAGAGCGGGAACGCGCGGGCGAACTGCACATCTTCATACACTTCGCCGTTGGGCAGCCGAATGCGCACCGCCACACTATCGGGCATGCGCTCAATCACCACACCCGTCGGGTCTAACCACCGAATGCTCAGATTCTGAGTCATGGCGTGCCGGGAGTATACCTTGTGAGGTACAATCCCGTTAGCGGTTCAGGGAACGATGCTCAAGGCGAAGCGAAGAACGATTATTAACTGGGCGGCGACGCTCGCGGGCTGGATGGGACTGGCGCTTGTCGCCGAGGCGCAATCGCTTTACTGGCTGGGGACGCTGGGGGGTAGTCGCAGCGACGCCTACGGAGTGTCCGCGGATGGGCGCGTGGTGATTGGGAGCGCACGCGACTCGCAGGAGCGCACGCGCGCCTTTCGCTGGACGCGCACAGGGGGAATGCAACTCCTGGAAGAGTTCGCCACGATTGTCTCCAGCGAGGCGCGAGGCGTCTCCGCCGACGGCGGCGTGGTGGTGGGCTGGCTGAATTCGGGGCAGGGCGAGCGCGCCTTCCGCTGGACAGAAGCGGGCGGGCTGGCAATTCTGTTCGACGCCCCCGGACGCGCCCTTGGCGTCTCGGCGGACGGCGAGGTCGTCGTGGGCTGGACGCAACTCGCTCAGGGGACCCAGGCCTACCGCTGGACGCCTCAGACGGGGCTACAGGCAATCGGCGGCGGCTCTACGCAGGCATGGGGCGTCTCGGCGGACGGACGCACGGTGGTCGGCAGAATGCCCGGCGCGGGCGGTTATCAGGCGTTCCGCTGGAGCGAGCAAACCGGCATGCAGGGACTGGGCGTCCCCGAAAACGGCTTGCAGAGCTACGCCTATGCGGTCTCCGCGGACGGCAGGGTCGTGGTAGGCGCATGGTCGCCGCGCGGCGTCACGCGGGTACGCGCCTTCCGCTGGAGCGAGACACACGGAATGCACACAATGACCCCCGACGACGAGTGGCTCAGCGACGCGCGGGGCGTGTCAGCAGACGGAAGCCTCGTGGTCGGCATCGCGGCGTACTATGCGCACGGGCGCGCCTTCCGCTGGTCGCCCGAAACAGGCGCGGAGAACCTGAACGAGGTGTTCGCCCACCTACTTCCCGACGGCTCGCATCTTGCGAACGCTTTCGCCATCTCGCCCGATGGACGCTATATCGTCGGCGTGGGGCATCACTGGCGGACAATGCGCTACGAGGCGTTCCTGCTGGACGCCTGGCGCGAGGGAGACACGAACGGCGACTATCGCATCGACGACGCCGACCTGCTTGCCGTGCTGTTCGCGTTCGGGTCTGCGGGTACCGGATATACGCGCCACGAAGATGTGAACCACGACGGCGTCGTCGACGACGCCGACCTGCTGATTGTGCTATTGCAATATGACGCTGAGTAAAGGTATCCCGGATACGCTCGATACGCATGGTATAATTTGCCCCGATACGGAGGTCTGAACAGATGAAAACAGGAATCCACCCGAAATATGTCGTGGCGACGGTTCACTGCGCCTGCGGCAACACTTTTGAGACGCTTTCCACTAAAGAGGAGATTCGCGTCGAGGTGTGCGCCGCGTGCCATCCTGTGTTCACGGGCGAGGGCAGTCGGCGCGTGGTGGACACCGAAGGGCGCGTGGAACGATTCAAGCGCAAGTATCAGAACTACGGGAATCGCGGATGAACTCACAGAAACCCGCGTACTGGCGGTATGGGGGACAGGCGGTCATCGAAGGGGTGATGATGCGCAGCCCCCGCTATTTCGCCATCGCCTGCCGTAAACCCGACGGCGGCATGGTGGTTCATGCGGAGCCGATAGAGAAAACCATTCTGGGCAAGTTGCAGTTCCTGAACCGCCCGCTGCTGCGCGGGATTTTCATGCTCATCGACGCGCTCGCGCTGGGGATTAAGTCGCTCCATTTCTCCAGTCAGGTGCAGATTCAGCATGCCCCTGAAATCAAGCCCGTGTCGAAGCCCGTGCAAGATATTGCGATTGGCGCGTCCGCGCTGGGGGGCTTCGCGATTGGGATTTTTCTGTTTTTCGTGTTGCCGACGCTATTGACCGACTGGCTGGCGCGCGAGGGCTGGGGCAGCGTGGCGCGGAATATGGTCGACGGCGGGCTGCGCATTGCGATTTTTCTGCTCTATGTGGGGCTGATTGGGCTGCTGCCCGACATCCGGCGCGTGTTTCAGTATCATGGCGCGGAGCATAAGGCGATTAACGCGCTGGAGGAAGAGGGCGAGGTTTCTCTGGAGGCGGCGCGGCGACAGACGCGACTCCACCCCCGTTGCGGTACGAGCTTCGTGCTGCTGGTGCTGATTCTCAGCATCTTCGTGTTCGCGTTTCTGGGGCGTCCGCCTGCCTATATTCGGATCCCGATGCACCTCGCGCTGTTGCCCGTGATTGCGAGCGTCACCTACGAGATTATCCGCCTGGCGGGGATGTTCAAGAGCGGATTTCTGGCGCGGGTGCTGCTCGCGCCGGGCTTGTGGACGCAGTATCTGACCACGCGCGAGCCAACTGACGACCAGATTGAAGTCGCCGTGGCGGCGCTGCAGCGGGTACGGGAACTGGAGGAAGGGGTTGCTGAGGCGAGCCAAGAAACTGACGCCGTGGTGGAGTCCGAGTCCTCTGATGTTACCCAGATGCGTGAACACGGTAGAACCATCGCTTGAGGAGTTCCGCGCTTAGCATGGCGATTCATGCTCGGTGAGTAGAGAAGGCGAGTGCCCGGCGGCTTCGTTGGGCTGTTGCCTCATGCGGACGAAATATGCCATCTGAGGTTTCAAGTGGTACAAATCGTCGGCGGGACGCCGACGCTACGCGAAGCGC
>CAYYCA010000075.1:0-8561 GCA_964470265.1 uncultured Fimbriimonadales bacterium
CGAAGACGCCGAGCCAGAGTGGAGCCGCCCCTGGAGCGCGGATATTGACCACATCATTAGCGTCTCTAATGCAATCGGCATCAACTATAACTTCTACTGGCAGACCTTTCAGTGGTTGCACAGCCTCTGTCAGCAAACAGGCTTGGTGGTTCATTGTGGCTGCACGACCAGCGCATTAAACAATATCCGCCCTACGAGCAACTATCTGCATCGGAATGGGCGCAACTTCAATACGCAGCATCAGCAAGCGCACCAATTGCTGATTGCCGAGCAACACCGCCATTTTCCTGTGTGTATGCACGACCATTTCTGGGTGATTGAGGACACTCAGGGCAGCGGGCGTGCAACAACCTTTGTGAATCCGTACGGAACCTTTCGCGAGCTGAGCTCGCCTGCGGCGTTCCGCGCCCACTGGAAAGGCAGCTTAGACGAAATGCGGCAAATGGGCTTTAGCGACAACCACTGTAGCCACTATCGGTACGCAAACTTCGCGAACAATCAGTTCTCGGATCGGTATCTCCGCTTCTTACGCGATGAGACGCCCTTGCGAGCCGTGCGCATCTGGTCGGGTAGTTGTATCGTCTCCTTCTCCACCCGCTTTATGGCGCCCGCGCCGTTTACCCGCAACCCATTTGAACGGCGGTATGGTATCGAAATTGTGAACTCCTACGATGCGGTGTGGGTCAACGCAGACCCCAGTTCTCAGGTGATGAATCGGCTCAACAGTGCAGTGCTGGATGGCTACGGTAGTTCTTCAGAAAATGTGGAAATCCTGTGGGCGCGGATGATGGGGCATCGTCTGGGCACACTAATGTGGGACCGCTGGCTGCGCGAGGGCGCGTTGCACTACCACCACGAAGTGGAGATGTCTACGGAGTATCCCAGCCTCGCGATGTATGTGTATCAGGATATGAACACTTGGCGTCAAATCTTGCGTGGCTGGCTGTTTTTCGGAAGCATCACCGACATCATCACCTGGCGCAACCGTGCGCGCAGCGCGTTGGGCTAACGCATCCCTTCCCAGTCATAGGTGGTCGGCTCCCCACGCAAGCGACGTAATACTGCCGCAGGTAGGCTACGTATCAGATGCGGCAACACAAACGGGGCAACGCGGTAAATCTCGCGCGCCTGACGCCAGTCGCGTTTCTTGATTGCCTCAGCGAACTGCGGATAGGCGCGCGCCAGCATAATCCGACGGTAATCCGCGCGCAACGCCGCTTGCAGTTCCTTGTTTTGGCGCACTTTCGGGTAATCGAACAGCGTTTCATATACGCGCACAGGCTGCGAGAGGTCAAAAAACTTGCGCCAGTAAGTCGAGCCAGGATTCAGGCGATAGTTGTAAAGCGGTTCGGGCAGCACGCCGCAGCCCCCCGCCTCAATGGTCGCTAGCGTCTGGAGCAGATAGTCCTCGCCCAGCGTGACGTCTTCGCGATAGCGTAAGCCAGCTTGCTGGATGAGGTCATATCGGATTAGAGGTTTCAACGCCAAATGCGCCGCAATTGCTTCCATTGGCGAGAAGCGTGTGGGGCGTTCAGGCATCGGCATATGCGCCGAGAAGAAGACCTTGAGCGTCTCGCCCGTGTGTGAGTCCACTTGGCGATAGCAATCGTAGATAATGGCTACCTCCAGCTGGAGCGCTGTGCTTAACAAGCGTTCCAGACGTTCAGGCTCATACCAGTCGTCAGCGTCCAGAATAGCGACCCACTCGCCCTGCGCGGTTTCCAGCGCGCGGTTGCGTCCGCCTGCAGGACCGAGGTTTTGCGTGTTTTGCAGCAGACGGATGCGCGGATCGCCTAAGTACCTTTGCGTGATTGAAACCGTTTCATCAGTAGAGGCGTCATCCACGATAATCAATTCCCAGTCGTCAAGCGTCTGCGCTTGAACTGACTCAATCGCCCGCGCAATGTAGGGTGCGGCGTTATAGGCAGTGGTGATAACGGAGACTGTTGGCATGCGTCGAGGATACCAGAAATCCAGTGTGGCGAGCCGTAAGGCTCGCCACACTGGGTGAGGCTAACGACGAATCGGGGGTGCAGGAGCAATCGGCGACCCTTTACCATCGGGCAAGGGCGTAATCTTGCCCTTTGCGGGTGGGTAGTCGCGCAAGGCCGCGCTGTTGGCGCGCACGAAAATCAGCCCCTCCTTCGGGTAGAGCTTAATGCGCGTACCTGCAGGGTACACCTGCCCCGAACGCAGCTCCCAGTAGTCAGCATCCAGAATCCAGGTAAAGACCGCGCCGTCCTTGAAGCGCGGGCGGATATCCCCAGTCGGGTTCACCAGCACAAAGCCGTTCTGGAACTGCCGATAATACAGCCCGCCCCGATAGTCAGAAGAGCGGAAAAAGACCTGCACATTCCCCACGGGCTGTCCCAGTGGCACATCAAAATCCGCATCAGGACGCCAGCTGCGCTGACGATCGTTTGGCGTACCTTCATGGTAGTGCTTGTCCAGATACAGATAGATGTTATTATCGGCGCAGAGCATAAAGCTCGCCAGCGCGTAAATTTTCTGACGCCTGCCTTCCACAGGGTCATTCACACCGTAGCCAGAGTAAATCACGCGCAGGCGGGGGCGATTCTCAATCAGCGTGTTGAGTTGACTTTCCCAAATGTAAAAAGGAAGGTATCCTGACGGAAGTTGAAAAATATGCGTAAACACCTGTTCCACAAGCATTCCATCCAGAAGTCCTTGGCGCATAAAGTAGGTGTGCGGCTGGTCGCGCGTGTATGCAGCGCCTGCCGCGTTGATGATGAACTCAATATTGCGCTCTTGAAGGGCAGCCCGCATGTTTCGCAGATGCTTGGTCATCGCCGCCATGCGGCTGGCAGGCGTAGGATACTTTTGCAGCAAGAAACTACTAAAGAAGAAGTCGATAAAACTGTCGAAGTGAATCACATCTACGCTGGGGTCGGAAAATGCCATATAGCGACGCAGGTTTTCAGCAGCCCACGCAGAAGCCACAGGATTGCCAATGTCCATCAGAAATAGATAGCTACCGAACTGTTGACGCTGACCGTTAATGTTGAGCAAAAACCACTCAGGGTGATTGGCGTTGGCATACCAGTAACCAAATATATCGTTACTCGACCAGACCGTTTGCGAAGGGTTGCGATAACTATAAATCAAATTATAATAAATTATGTTTTTCAATTCAGGGCGATGAGTACGCAACGCCTTGATGTCCTGCCATGGAGCAATAATCGCATCGAACTCCCGAGCGTAGTACACCCAATCGCGCTGGCTCTCAGGCGCCCAAGAGTAATAGGGGGCGATCAGTTTCATTGAGCGCGGGGCATGGTCGCGCCAGCGTTTGCTGCCCGTCACCTCCAGCTTGTCCAGCCGAATATCGCCCGAGGCGACGCCGGCATTCGCCCGCACGATGATATCGATTACCATTCCTGCAGGGTTCGAAGACGGCGTAGTGTAGGTGAAAGTAAGTTGTGTCCATTCGGTGGGCGGCGTAGTGGTGTTGAGCAAGACAGTTGTGCTGCCTGTGCTAATCGGGCGCGCTTGCACAATAAAAGTTCCATTCGTCCAGCTGGACGCCTTCACCCACAGCCGAATCGTTACTGGTTCACCCACCTGCGGATAGTCTTGTGAGGGGAAATACATCGTCATCGTCATTCTTGCTTCTGCGCTGCCCGATGCGTTGCGGTTGAAGATAATGCGTTGCGATGCAGAACCGCTGACCTTATCTTCTGGGTCTAAGGAAGGCGTAAATCCCGCGGGAAAGCTAACGGAGAAGCCATCCGCGACGCCGTCTTGTACCACCCCCACACTTGGATTACCGACATAGAAATCGTAGTCAAATTCTCCGTAGAGTGTGGCGTAGTTAATCAGCGGCGCTTCTTGCGCGATACTCAGCGCAAGCGTCAAACCGCCTAACCCCAGCAAACCCCATACTTTCTTCATAGCGACTCTCCTCTCGGATAGCCTATTATACCACAGTTCGGGTACGCGGGGACGGAAAACGCCTGTTAAGAGACCGAGTTTGGTTGGTATAATCCTGTTGTGAGCCGTTCGCAGGCTGTGCCGCGCTGGAGGCAGGCAATTCGCGATTTTCGCTGGACGCTGCGCGAAAGTCGTAAGTGGAGTAGCCCGATGCGCTATGTGCTGTTCCGCTGGCTGCGTCGCTGGGGGCTGAACGAGCGCATCGTGTTCACCTACGCAGGAGCGCGGTTCCACCTGTTCAGCACACCGATGACGCAGTTGATGTTCTTCGACGCCCCCCACTGGCACGGCGCACACGACCTGAAAGTGCTGTTCGCGCTGCTACGAGCGGGCGACACGGTGATTGACATCGGCGCGAATGTAGGTTCGCACTGCGTTCCAATCGCCAAACGGCTGGGCGCAACAACGCAGGTACACGCCTTCGAGCCGCATCCGCGCGTGTTTGGCTACCTGCAGGCGAACGCGCGATTGAACCATTTGGCAAATCTGCACCTTTACAACTACGCGCTCGGCGAAACCGAAGGCGAAGTGTGCTTTACCGACCTACACACCGACGATTTGAACCGCGTAACAGTGGATTTGCGGGGCGAGTCCACGCTGCGTGTGCCGATGCGTCCGCTGGACTCTTTTGAATGCGCTCAGCAGCCGATTACACTGATTAAGCTCGATGTGGAGGGCTACGAGCTGTTCGCGCTGCGCGGAGCGGAGCGGGCGTTGTCAAGAACGCAACTGCTGTATTTGGAAGTTTGCGACGCGCATACTGAGCCTTACGGCTACACTGTGCGCGATATGGCGGCGTTCCTGCAGGAGCGCGGCTGGACGCTGTACCAAGTGGAGCGCGCGAATCCGCTGCGTCTGCGCCCCGTTGTAAACTTTTACACGGGCGCGCAGTGGCAAAACTGGTTGGGCGTGCGCGATTGGCAGTGGCTGCAGGCGCGTACGCCCGTGGAGGTTGTTCAAGCCGATGAGCGGTGAGCCGAACCTGCGCCGCCGCGCAGTGGAAGGCAGCGTGTACCTGACCCTGCGCCGACTGATAGGCATGGCGCTCGCGCTGGCGGGCATGCTGCTGATTACGCGCATCGTCGGTCCTGAAAACTACGGGCTGTTTTCAGCGGTGGTTGGGCTATATACCTATCTTTCACTGATTGCACAGCTGGGCGTGCGCGTGTATCTGATACGCAGCCTGCCCGACGCGCCTATCACGCTCTTCCATCAAGCGTTCTGGCTGTTGCTGTTCTGGAGCCTCGCGCTGACGGGGCTGACTTTTGCGGGCTTGGCGGTTGCAGGGGCGTTCTGGATACGCACGGAGGGCTTTATTCCAGTGGCGTATGCGGTCTGCGCAGGCTTGCCGTTGGCGGCAATTGCGGTCGCGCCGCAGGCGTGGCTGGAGAAGGGGCTGAACTACAAACGCCTCGCTGCGCTGGAGGTCGGGGCGCAGATTAGTTCTTATATGGTGGGCATTCCGCTGGCGCAACTGGGCTACGGCGTATGGGCGCTGGTCGCCTCATTCTGGGCGTCGCTACTGGTGGGTGCAGTGGGCGCGTTCTGGGGCGCGCGATACCGACCTCAGTGGTATTGGAACCGCATGGAGCAACGCGAAATGTTGCGTTTCAGCCTCGCGCAAGCCACCGCCGACTGGCTGTATATGGCGAAGAATCTCGCGCCTGCGTTTATTCTGTTGCCGTTGGGGGGTAAGGAGGCGGCGGGCTACTTCGCTTTAGCGAACCGCTTGCTGGAGATGCTGAACTTCGCGCAGATGGCTATCCGACGGGTCGCGCTGCCTGTGTACGCACATGTGCAAGCCGAGCCAGCGAAACTACTGCGAGCGGTTTACCTCTCCGCGCTGGGGCAAATCCTGACGCTGGGCGGAACCTGCTTAGCGTTTGTGCTGCTGGCGTGGTTCCTGTTGCCGCCGCTGTTCGGCGCACAGTGGAATATTCCGATAGCCGTGCTGACGCTCGCTATTTTGGCGTCGGAGCAGCTTTTGAGTTCGGTGTTCGGGGCGCAAGCGCAGGCGTTATTTGCGGTGCGTCAACCGCAGGTGGTGGCGCGCGCCGCCGCGCTGTTTGTGCCCCATCTGTGCCTTGTGACTGCGCTTGCCGTGTGGCTTGCCCCAACAGGCTGGAGCGCAGTCGCTTACGCCCTCGCGTACTACTGGGCGCACTTGCCCAATAACATTCTGCTACATCGGGGCGTGAAGCGGTACATCGGTCAGCCACTTTACGGCGTCAGTATTCTGTGGGCGTTGGCGCTCAGCGTTGCGCTGTTCGCCCCCGTTGCATACTACCTGCCGTTGGTTGCCATAAGCGTTTTTGCTCTGCCTGCAAGCCGACGCGCCTTGCAAGAGCTTATTGCTGAATTGCGCACTGCGCGACATCCCCAAGCAGGAGGTATGCTTAAATCGTGAGCCAACCCTTCATCAGCGTCATCATTAACAACTACAACTACGGTCGCTTCCTGACGGATGCGATCGAAAGTGCGCTGGCGCAAACTTATCCGCACAAGGAGATAATCGTGGTGGACGATGGCTCGACGGACAACTCGCGCGAGATTATCCGACGCTATGAGGGGCGTATTCAGGCAATTTTGAAGGAGAATGGGGGGCACGCCTCCACCTTCAATGTTGGATTCCAGCACGCACGCGGCGATATCATTTGCTTTTTAGACTCGGACGATTACTGGGCGCCGCAACTGCTGGAGCGGGTGGCGTCGGTATGGCGCGAGGGCTTGGCGTTCGTGGAGTGGCGCATGGAGTGCGTCGATGCGCAGGGTAAGCCTCTGGGTAGGCGACTGCCCGCCCGCGAGCCGATACGGGGCGATTTGCGTCCCCGCCTGTTGCGCGTCGCGTCTTATCCGTGGACGCCCACCAGTGGCAACGCTTTCGCACGGCGCGTGCTGGAAGTCGGCTTGCCCATAAACGAACGCATCTGGCATTACTGTGCGGAAGCCCCCCTGCTCCTGATTGCGCCGTTTTACGGCGAGCTGGAGTTCATCGACGAAGTGCTGGCGTATTATCGTATTCACGGCTCGAACTTTGTGCCTGCACTGCCCCCCGACTGGAAGCGGTTAGAAAGCGAGACGCGCGTGGGGCTATGGCGCGAGCGTGTGATTCGCGAGCATGCCCAAAAGCAGGGTCTCAAACCCCATCCACGCTTGCGCGATTCCGTGCCGCGCCTGAACCTGTTTCGGCTGATTCTGCTGCTGGCGAACCGCCCGATTCCTGAAATGGCGGGCGATACACGCCTGAAACTGGCGATTTACGGGGTTCGAACCGCGCTGACGACCGACTTACTTTCCAACTGGCGCGAGCGGTGGGGCTACATCCGCCCGCTCATCCTCTCGCTGGTCGCCCCGCGCAAGGCGTTGCAGCTGGCGGCGCGCTGGGTGTTCTGGAACGCCACAGACGCGGAACTCGCGCGGTTCATAGCGGAGGCAAGTCGATGAAGCCCCTAATCAGCGTGATTATCAACAACTACAACTACGCGCGTTTTCTGCCCGATGCGATTGAAAGCGCGCTGGAGCAAACCTATCCGCATAAGGAGATTATTGTGGTCGACGACGGTTCGACCGACCACTCGCGCGAGGTACTACGCCCGTACGAGGGGCGCGTGCAACTGATTTTGAAAGAGAATGGCGGGCAGGCGTCGGCGTTCCATGCGGGCTTCGCGGCAGCGCAAGGCGAGGTGATTTGTTTTCTGGATTCGGATGATTACTGGGCGCCGCAAACGCTGGAGCGGGTGGCGTCGGTATGGCGCGACAGTTTAGCGATTGTGGAGTGGCGAATAGAGTGTGTGGACGCCGACGGCAAGCCCATCGGTAAGCAACTGCCCACGCGCCTGCCCCCGCGCGGCGACCTGCGCCCGCGCCTGATGCGTCATATGTTCTATCCGTGTACGCCCACCAGCGCGAACGCATTTTCGCGCCGCGCCCTACAAGCGATTTTTCCACTGGATGAAACTCTGTGGCGAATCAGTGCAGACCTGCCGCTGGTGCTGGCTGCGCCGTTTTATGGCGAGCTCGAGTTTATTGACGAGCCGTTGGCGTACTATCGACTGCACGGCTCGAACCTGTTTCACGGCATGCCGATGGATTGGGCGCGACTGGAGCGCGAAGTGCGACAAGGCTTGGCGCGGGAGCGTATCATTCGCGAGCATGCTATGCGGCAGGGTCTCAAGCCCCATCCACGATTGGGCTATTCACTGCCCGTGCTGAATCTCTACCGCCTGATGCTGTTGCTTGCGAGGCGCGCTGTTCCTGAAATGCAAGGCGATACGCGCCTGAAGTTAGCCCTCTGGGGCACGGAAGCCGCGCTAAAAACCGATACGCCGTGGACATGGCGCGAGCGATGGGGCTACATCCGCCCGCTGTGGGCATCGCTGATTGCCCCCCGCAAGGCGCTGGAACAGGCCGTGCGCTGGATTTTCTGGAACGCCAGCGCGGAAGAATTGCAGAAGTTCCTGAGCGAGGCGCACCGTTAGCGCAATGGCAGCGACTCGCGCCACGGGTCAATCATCTGCTCGCGTGCAAACAGGCGACGGTAGAGGGCGGCAGGCACACTCATTAGCAGCCAGCCCAGCACGCCAGGCGACTGCCGAAACAGCCGCCACGCC
>CAYYCA010000076.1:0-8534 GCA_964470265.1 uncultured Fimbriimonadales bacterium
CATCCGCACAGGCGGGGACGCCCGTGCCACTGGAGAGAGCTTCTGCACGGGCGGGGACGCCTGTGCTACTGGAGAGGGCATCCGCACGGGCGGGGACGCCCGTGCCACGGAGTTGCTCCAACGCGCTGCATTTATACCGCACCATCGGCGCGTGGGGGAGAATCACCAGCCATTTGCCGTTGGGCTGAGGCGTGGGGCGCGGCTGGATGCGATAACTGGCGACTACACACGCCCACGGCTCCACCAGTGCAGACTCGGCGTAGCTGAGATGCTCTGGACAACGCAACAGATAACAGCCCGCGTCGCCGTTCAGCACCGGCTCACCGAAAACCGTATACTGCGAGTAGCCCCCATCCAGCGCGTAGCCCACCGCCTGCACGCGCCCATTCACATACACATCTGCCTGCACAATATACCGCTCGCCCACCTGAAAGCGGTCTTTGAGCGCATCGCCTACCTGCGCGATGGTGCAGCTGATTTCGTGTCCCATCACGACAGGGCGCTGGCGCAAATCGCGGGCGATTTTGGGGTGCGCCTCGCCCAGTCGCAGGATTTTGAGGTCGCTGAAGCAGATTCCGACGGCGTCGATGCGCGCTAAGAGTTCGTTCGGCGCGGGCTGGGGCGTGGGCAACAGTTCAGGTTTGCCGTCGCGCCCCAGATTCTCCAGCCCCGCGCCGTATAGATTCCAGCGAAGATGCTCTGTAGGAACCGTCATCACATATCGTCCGGGCGCACACCGAGCGTGACCTTGAGATCGAGCGTTTGTCCGTCGCGCCAGATACGCAGGGTAATTTGCTGCCCCGGCTTGGCGCGGCGCATGAAGTTCTGCATGTCCTCGATGGTGCGCAGCGGGCGTCCGTTGAGTTGGATAATCACATCGCCGGGCTGGATGCCTGCCGAGCGCGCGGGCGAGTTGGCGACCACGCCGTCGATGAACATCCCGTTCGCCGGGAATCGCACATCGGGCAGCCGCTCCTGCAGGAACCGCCGTATCTGCGGGTCGCTGATGTCGGCGTAGCTAATGCCCAGCCATGCTTGCCCGACCGAGCCGTGTTCGAGAATCTCTTTCACGACCTGCTTGACGCGATTGATGGGGATGGCGAAGCCGATGCCCACATTCGCGCCGACGGGCGAGAAGATGGCGGTGTTGATGCCGATGAGCCGTCCGCGCGAGTCGGCGAGCGCGCCGCCCGAATTGCCCTGATTAATCGCCGCGTCGGTCTGGATGAACCCGCTGGGCGCGCCCACCCCCTCCAGCGAACGGTTCAACGCGCTCACGATGCCCGCTGTAACCGTTGTGCCCAATCCGAAGGGGTTGCCGACGGCAATTACCCAGTCGCCTACCTGCAACTTGTCCGAATCGCCCAGCTGCGCCACAGGCAGGTTCCTGCCATCGATTTTCAGAAGCGCGATATCGTTCTGCGAGTCGGTTCCCAGCACTGTAGCGCGGAATCGGCGACCGTCTTGCAAGGTCACAAAGATGTCGCGGGCAATCTGACGCTGGATGCGCACGACATGGTTATTGGTGACCACATACCCGTCCGAGCTAATGATGACCCCCGAGCCGCGCCCGCCGACCTCGCGCCAGCCGCGCCAAGTGGCAATCTCGCCGGTGGTGTCCACATTCACGACGGCGGGGGAGATGCGTTGCGACGCCGTGCGCAGCATCGTTTCGAAACTCGTCGGCGCAGGCTCAGTAGCGGCAGGGCGTTGCTCCAGCAGGCGCGTCAGCTCCACGCGACTCGCGTCCGTCTCACCGCCAGGCGCAGCAACCACCTGCCGCTGTCCCCCGCGATTCGGAAAATAGGTGTTCAGCACATACGCGCCCGTCGCAAAGCCCAGCGCAAACAACACCGCAAAGCCCAGAAACTTTCTCATCGCGTTCCCTCCGTAGAGTGTACCCGAATCGATTAGACGGGTAGAGAAAACGGGGGCAGCAGCGCGGGCGTTACTTCTCGACGGGCAACCCTTTCGCGCTCCACTCGACCCACGAGCCGTCGTAGGTCTGAACCTCTATGCCCAGCAAGTAGCGCAGCGTAAACCAGAGCTGGCTCGCTTCGCGCCCAGAGTTGCAGTAAGTGATGAGCGGACGCCCGGTGTCCACGCCGAGCTGCTTGAGTTTCTCCCGAATCTCGTCGGGGCTGCGCCAGACGCTCACGCCTCCTTCTGTGCGCAACATGTCGCGCAGGAAAAGGTTCTGCGCCGTTGGGATGTGCCCCGCCTGATACTGCTGCGGCGACCGCGCGTCCAGCAGTTGCACTGGCTCTGGCGAATTCAGATACTTCTGCAACCACTCCAGCGTGCGGAAGATTTCGGGATTGGGTTGGGCAACGAGCGTTTGCGGTTCGAGCGTCGGGATTTTGCTGGTGAGGGGGCGGTTCTCGGCTTTCCACTTCTCAAAGCCGCCGTTCAGCACGCCCACGCGCGTATGTCCTATCGAAATCAGCGCGAGCGCAGTGTAGGTCGCGGCGGAGAAGGCGTCTTCCGCGCTGGAGTAGACGACCACCTCGTTCTCCGCGCCGATGCCCATCGCGCCGAAAATCTCCGCGAGGCGTTCAGGCGGCAGCAGCTGCCCCGGAATCCCCCCGCGACTGAACCGCAGCGTCTCCGTGCTGAGGAAAATCGCGTTCGGGAGATGCTCCTGCAGATACGCAGGCAGCGCGCCCCGCGCGTCGATGATGCGCAGGTTGGGGTCGTTTAATCGGCTGGCGAGCCACTCCGTGCTAACCAGCTGGGGCTTCTCCAGTTGCGCCTGAGCAAAGCCGAGCGCGAGCAACCCAGCGAACAACAGCCCTGCCGCAATTGCGCGTAATGTCATACCAGATGACCTCCTTACGGGCGTCTAAGTTATACCTGAAAAAATCGCGCGTTGTCCGCCCCTGCGCTTGCAGGGTACAATCGCCCTCGATGCTCGCGTTTCACTGGCGCGCGATGGGTACCGAGTTTTCGGTGCAGCTTCCGCTTGAGGACGCGCAAGCTGCAGAAGCTGTCGCCGCCGAGTTGCGCGAAGAGACCCGTCGCCTCGAACGCCAGCTGAGCCTCTACCTGCCCGACAGCGACCTGTGCTACCTGAATGCGCATGCCCACAAGCAGCCCGTGCGCGTGGAGCCGGAACTCTTTCAGCTGTTGCAGACCTGTAAATCGCTCTACGAACTCACCGACGGCGCATTTGACCCGACCGTGACGCCCCTGCTGCGCCTATGGGGTTTTGTGGAAAAGCAGTTCCGCGTCCCCGACGCCGAAGCCATCGAGGCGACGCTACAGCGCGTCGGGATGGATCTGGTGTTGCTGGAGCCGGAGGGCTGCTGGGTTTACTACGCGCTGCCGGGCGTGGAGCTAAGTTTCGGCGCGATCGGCAAGGGCTGGGCGGTCGCGCAGTGCGTGCGTATCTTGCGGGAGTTGGGCGTGGAGTCCGCGCTCATCGACGCGGGGGGCAGCACGCTGTACGCGCTGGGCGCGCCGCCCGACGCAGCGGGCTGGCTCTTCCGCCTGCCCGACGGCAGCGAAACCCTGCTGCGCGACGCCGCTGTCGGCGTCTCAGGCGACACGGAGCAGTATTTCGAGGCGAACGGCAAGCGCTATGGGCATATCATCGACCCGCGCACAGGCTACCCCGCGCCGTCGCGCCCCCCCGTCGCGCTCGTCGGCGACGACCCCACGCTCTGCGACGCGCTCAGCACCGCCGTCTATATCGAGCCGTCGCTCGCTAAAATCGCCCGTACCCGCTGCAGGTCGGTCTCCGTGTCCACCGCAATCGACGGGTGTTCGAAGTAGACCATGCGGATTTTGTAGCCGTGTTCCAGCACGCGCAGTTGCTCCAGCATCTCGGTGCGCTCTAAGGGAGTCGGCTCCCACTGGGCGTACTCCAGCAGCAGGGGTTTGCGGAACACATACAGCCCGATATGGCGCAGTACAGGCACATCGGTCGTTTCGCGCGGATGCGGGATGCGCGAACGCGAAAAGTAGAGCGCGTCGCCGTTGAGATCCACCACCACCTTCACCACGCTGGGGGTCTCATAGTCTTCAGGTTTCGCGTGGCAGTAGAGGCTGCTCATCATCACCCGCGGGTCGTCCAACAGGGGCTGTACGGCGCGGTCAATAGCTTCAGGGTCGAGCAGGGGTTCGTCACCCTGAATGTTCACATAGATGTCGCCGTCGGTGCGTCGGGCGACTTCCGCCATGCGGTCGGTACCCGAGCGATGCGCGTGGCTGGTGAGCATCGCCTGTGCGCCGAACGACTCGGCGACTTCCACGATTTCGGGGTCGGGCGTGGCGATGTAGAGTTCGTGCAGGGAACGCGCCTGCCGTGCGCGCTCCCACACCCACTGCACCATCGGTTTGCCTGCGATGTCCAGCAGCGGCTTGTTCGGCAGGCGCGTCGCCGCCAGACGCGCCGGGATTACGCCAATCACTTTCATGCTTTCACCTGCCACAGAATCAGCCCCGACAGCACCTTCGGGTGGAAATAGGTGGACTTATGGGGCATTTTCGCGCCCGCGCTGGCGATTTGCTGCAGGGCGCGCAGCGGGGGTGGATTGAGTAGGAACGCCGCCTGCGCCCTGCCCGAACGAACCGCGTCAATCGCTTCCGCAGCGGAACGGGTATAGGTCTTGGACGGCTCACGGTAGCCCAGCGCGGGCATCACGCGCTCGTGCAACACCCACGAATCGAGGCGGGTCAGGGCGTCGGGCTGCCCCGCCACAGGCGGATAGGCTTTCGGGCGGATGAGCCACGCGCCCTCGCGCCACACGAACCCAATCGCCTCGCCGTTATAGCGCGTCATCTGCTCCACGACCGAATCGGTCGCTACAGGGGTGAGTTCGAACTCCGCGCTAAGACGCGCCCGCCAGTCGTCAGGCGCGCCAGGCGGCAGCTCCGTTAGCACGCGATGCGTGGGCAAAATCACCAGTCCTGGATCGTCCAGCGGAATCAGCAGGATTGGCAGGAACCGCTCTGGCGAACCGTCGGTTCCATACACCTGTCCGAAGCGCAGGGCGGTCTCGTAGCGATGGTGTCCGTCGGCAATCCACACCCGCGCGTCCTCGAACGCTCGCTCGAACCGCGCCACCGCCATGGGGTTCGTGAGGCGCTCCAGACGATGAGCGTTGCCTTCGGGCAGGTCGTCGCCGTCTATTTGGGCAATCGGCTCCCAGAGCAGGTCGGCAATCGCCTCCTGAAACGCGGGCGTGTTTTCAAACAGCCCGAAAATGGTCTCCATATGCGTTCGGGTCGCCTGCAACAGCCGGAAGCGGTCTTCCTTCACGCCGGGGAAGGTCTGCTCGTGCGGCAGCACGACGCCCTTTTCATACGGCTCAGTGTGCAACAACACGAAATAGCCTGTACGGGTGCGGTGGGTGTTGGTCAGCGGGTCAAAGAAACGCTGGGTATATCGGTAAATAGCTGGCTCGGTATCCTGGCGCAGCACGCCTTCCGCAAGCCAGTGCTGCAGCAGGCGCGCAGCGTGTTGATAGCGGTCGTCGTCGCCCTGCGGCAGAGTCAAATGGACGATGTTATACGGGTTCCGCTCTGCCAGCTCGGCGCGCAGTGGTTCATCTATTACATCATACGGCGGCGCGACCACCTCGGGGATTAGTCGCGCGAACCGGGTCGCTCGAAATGCTCTCACTATAGCCATAGGTACCTGCTCCTTCGCAGCGCGATAGAGTGCGCTCCATTTCCTGGTGGATAGAAGTAAAAGTATCGGAGAGCCGCCTTCCACTACAGGACGCTGTCAATTATACCCGAAACAGTAGAGTTATCTCGCAGGTTTCAAGTGGTGGAACTCGTCGGCGGGGACGCCGACAATTCACGACAGTGGAAACCCTAATTGGTATTAAGTCCCTCAACAATTGAATCGTCCCTATTCCACGCCGCTTTCCCCCCTCCTTGAGGTTCCCCCCGCTGCGCGAGGGGCACCGAAAATCGGCTCGGTTCCCCCTACGCAGTAGGGGGAACCTTAAGGAGGGGGTGCGCGCCTGTCTGGTCAACCATTTATTCAAACCCCATAAGTGCTTCCAAGGCGCCAACGCCGTTGTATAGAGGGAGTAGTGGATGCCACTGAGCAGGAACCTCCCGTCGCCGCCGAACTTAATCGCTATGCGCATCGGCGTTCTCTCGGACACCCATGACCACTTGCACAACATCCGCCGCGCGGTGGACGCGCTGAACGACCTGCAGGTGGAGCTGGTTCTGCACGCGGGCGATTATGTCGCGCCGTTTGTGGTGAACGAACTCGCGCGCCTGCCCTGCCGCCTGCTCGGAATCTTCGGCAACAACGACGGCGAGCGACTGGGGCTGGCGAAACGGCTCAGCGAAATCGGGCAGGTGCAGGTGCAACCACTGTTTCTGGAGCTGCACGGCTGCCGAATCGCAATGGTGCATGAACCCGAACCCGTCGAGGCGTTCGCGCACAGCGGTCTGTATGACCTCGTCATCTACGGACACACGCACCAGCAGGAGTTGCGCGCCGTGGGCGAATGTCTCGTGCTGAACCCGGGCGAGGTGTGCGGCTGGCTCACCGGCAACCCAACCTGCGCCGTGATTACTCTGCCCGATAAACAGGTGGAGATTCTGCGCCTTTAACAGGTACAATTTCCGTCGTGGCGTATATCAGCCTGTACCGCAAATATCGGGCGCAGACCTTCGACGAGCTGATGGGGCAGTCGCATGTGACCGTGACCCTGCGCAACGCGATTCAGCAGGGGCGACTGGCGCACGCGTATCTGTTCTGCGGTCCGCGCGGTACGGGCAAAACTTCCACGGCGCGCCTTTTAGCTAAAGCGCTCAACTGCGAGCGCGGTCCCACGCCAAACCCATGCAACGAGTGCCGATTCTGCCGCTCGATTCAGGCGGGCAACTGCGTCGATGTGGTGGAGATGGACGCCGCCTCCGAAACCAGCATCGAGGATGTGCGCACCTCGATTATCGAAAACGCCAAGTACCCGCCGATGGAGGCGCGCTACAAGATTTACATTATTGACGAGGTGCATGATTTATCGGCGAAGGCGTTCGATGCGCTGTTGAAAACCATCGAGGAGCCGCCCCCGCATGTGATTTTCGTGCTGGCGACGACGGAGTTCCATCGCGTGCCGCCGACCATCCGCTCGCGTTGCCAGCGGTTCGATTTTCACAGGGGCACAATCGCCGACATCGCCAAACGTCTGCAGCAGGTGCTGGACGCGGAGGGATTTCGGGCGGAGCCAGCGGCGCTTCATTTGGTGGCGCGGGCAGCGGACGGCTCATGGCGCGACGCGCTCACCGCATTAGAACAGGTGATTGCCTTCAGCGAGGAGGGCGTGATTACCCCACAGACGGTCTATCACGCGCTCGGCATGCTGGAGGATGAAACACTGATGCAGCTCACTGACGCGCTGATTGACCACGACGCGGGCAAGGCGCTCAACCTGCTGGACGGGCAGATGCTGTTGGGGCGCGAGCCGCGCGTGTTCGCGGAGTCGCTGATTCAGCACTGGCGGATGCTGATTCAGGCGGCGTTGCACGCGCAAGATCGGGCAGGGCTGTACGACCCGACGCAGTGGAGCGCGATGATCGAGCAGGCGCGCCGGGCGGGCGTGCCGCGACTACTTAGCTGGTGGGAGCGGATGGCGGGCGCGCTCAGCGAGATGCGCAGCTCTGGCTCGCCGCGCGCGATTCTGGAGCTGTACCTGCTGATGTTCGCGAGCGAGACGCCCACTGCATCCGCCCAGCCGACGCCGCAGGCGGCTGCGCCCTCCCCTCCAACGCCCACAACGCCGCAGTCCACGATGCGGAATCACGCTGCGCCGCACGCGCCTGCGCCAGAACCCGCCGCGCCCACGCCCCCCAGCGAAGCGGTTGACCCCGCCTACGCCAATCAGCTCTGGCAACAGAAGGTGGAGGAGCTAATCCGACGCAGCCCCGCGGGTGGCGAGCACCTGCGCGGGTCGCGCGTGGTGATCGAGGACGGCGTGATTCGGCTCATTCTCGCCCGCCAACTCGCTTACGCCTATTTCAAACAGGTGGCGCGGCGGGAGCAGAATCTGGCGCATGAGGTACGCGCTGCGCTCGGTATGCCCAACGCGCCCGTGCGACTGGAGTGTTCCAACGAGCCGCCTCCCCAACCGCCGCCCCCGCCCGTCGCCGAATCGCGCCCCTTAGAAGGCGAGGAACTCGTCAACGCCATCAACGAGACCTTCAACGGGTATGAAGTGGAAGGTGAATCGTAGAGGGTGGCGCAAATGGCTCCGCCTCAGCCCACTGGAACCAGAACTTGCGATTGGGGCGAACATAGCAGGGGATTTAGTGAAAACGCTGTTTTATCGTAAAGCCATCGACAGCGAGTTTTTACTCTGCTGTGGTTTACTGGGCTGGGTGGGGGAGGGGATAATAATACCAACTGGGGGTTCAAGTGAAACAAACCGCAGCCCTCACCCCCTGCCCCCCTCCTGATAAGGGTACACGGTTCTACCCCAAATTCGGGCGCGGCTGGCTCATTTTCCCCACTTTCAGCACCTCAAGCAGAGAGCAGAGACGGATTTTTCTCGAACCCCCTCCTT
>CAYYCA010000077.1:0-8427 GCA_964470265.1 uncultured Fimbriimonadales bacterium
GTAGGGGGAACCAGCGCGCTTTTCGGTTCCCCTCGCTGCGCGAGGGGAACCAAGCAGGGGGGCAGAACATCCAAATAATCACGAGAGGCGAAGCACTCATCGGTTTTAAGCAGGCGAGATTCCTGCTCCGCTCGGAATGACAAAGCGGTTGTTGCAAAAATGAGCTTGTCATTCCGAGCCGAAGGCGAGGAATCTCGATATAGGTAGCGACTTGGGTTAAGACTTAAGTTTCCTCTATTATAAATCCAGTGATATTATACCCTACTAAGCTTCGGGATTTTTCTATAATACCTTGCAATTCGGTATCTGCTTGGGGTATACTTTGCATACTATGAAACCCATCGAAGCACTGAAACAGTATCGGGAGCAAGAGGGTTTCACCATCGAAGAGCTCGTGGCGATTGCGAATAGTCTGCTGGAGCAATGGGCGCCCATCCAGCCGCGCTACAAGGTGGTGCCATTTCCCGATGTACGCACCGTACGGTTCTACACGGCGCATCGGCTGATTGACCCGCCGACGCGCCGACGCGGCAACCGCGTGCTGTACGACTATCACCACCTGCTCCAGTTGGTTACGCTCAAAACGCTCCAGGCGCAGTATATTCCCCTGCGCGCCGTGCGCCGCATGATCGAGGGGAAGTCGAACGCCGAGCTGGAGCAGTTGATTGAGTCGGTGCTGGAGCAGCGTTCCGACGCGGCGCTGGCGAAGCAGATGGGCGAAGCCGCAAAAGCGATGATTGCGGAAACGGCGGTTGTGTATGCGCCTGCTGCGCGCCCCTCTGAAAGCCCCTATCCCACCCCCACGGAAGTGCATCAATTCGTGCTGACCAACTGGGCGGTACTGACGGTAGACCCGCAAGCGGCGCGCAACGCTAACATCACTGAAATCAATCGCATCGCCGACATGGTGCGACTGAGCTTGCAGAAAGCCTATCACGAGCATAATGATGGTGA
This sequence comes from uncultured Fimbriimonadales bacterium, assembly GCA_964470265.1. Taxonomy (GTDB): domain Bacteria; phylum Armatimonadota; class Fimbriimonadia; order Fimbriimonadales; family GBS-DC; genus GBS-DC. The sequence continues at coordinate 955 of CAYYCA010000077.1, forward strand.
AACGAAGCCTGTTGCCACGACAACGGGCAAAACGCGAACCCGTAATCGCTAAATGAAGACAGCGATTATTGGCGGAACAGGAGTGCAGAGCCTGCCGGGCTGGAGGCTTCAGGCAGAGCATGCCTTCTCAGACGGCGTGTACCTGTACGAAGGGAGCCTGAACGGCGAGCCTGCGCTCCTGTTGCCGCGCCATTCGAAAGGGCACAAGGTTCCGCCCCATCGCATCCCCCACGAGCGGCATGTGCGTCTGCTCAAAGAACAGGGGGTGCAAGCCGTACTGGCGACCGCCGCTGTCGGCTCGCTGCGCACCGACTGGACGCCCGGCACGCTGGTCATCCTGAACGATTTTCTGGATTTTATGCGCGAGGTCAACACGCTCTATCACGAGGAAGTGGTGCATACGGATTTCACGGAGCCGTTTTCGCCGCTTCTGCGTGATGCACTGCTCAACGCGGCGCATCAGCTCAATATTCCTGTGCAGTCAGAGGGAGTCTATGTGTGTGCGCCCGGACCGCGCTACGAGACGCCTGCCGAAATCCGCATGTTCCGAATGCTGGGCGGTGATGTGATTGGAATGACGGTCGTGCCCGAAGCCGTTCTGTGCCGCGAAGCGGGCATTCATTACGCTGCAGTGGCAGTCGTCACCAATCTCGGCGCGGGGCTGAGCGGGCAACCCCTGACCCACGAAGAGGTCACGGAGGTCATGCAAACCGCCACAGAGACCATCGCGCATCTGTTCACGCAGACGCTTCGAACCCTCAGGGCGACGCCGCTTGGGTGACAACCCCAAAACGGTACAATCTGACCGATGGCGCAGCATCGGATTCTGGGAATGGACCCCTACATCGAAGCGCAGCGGTGGCGCGGCTTTCACGCGAACATGATTGTCGCGATTCAGGAAGCCCTGATACCCATGCTGTTGCCCAAATACGCCGCAGATATTGAAGAGCATGCCCATCCTGTTCTCGCTGAACAGCGAGAGCGATTTATTCAAATCTATACCCTCTCTAACCGTCAACTCGTGACGGTTATCGATCTGCTCTCGCCGTCCAACAAGCGTCCGAACTCCTTGGGGCGGAGCGAATATCTGGAGAAGCGGCAGCGGCTGCTGCAGGCAGGCGTGAATCTGGTGGGAATTGACCTGTTGCTGCAGGGCGAGCGTCTACCCACCAATGAACCGTTGCCTGAGGGCGACTACTATGCGTTCGTGGCGTGCAGTAGTCGACTCCCCGTCGTCGAGGTCTACTACTGGCGACTTGGGCAACCGCTGCCGATCATTCCCGTGCCGCTGCTTCCAGAGGATCGTGATGTCTGGTTGAATTTGCAGGCGGTTTATGAGCAGGTCTATACGCGCGCCCGCTATGATGTGCTGCTGGACTTTTCGCAGCCGTTGCCCTTTGGAGCATAATACTATGCTATGAGTGGTTTATGGAGCATCGTGGAATCCGCGTTCCAGCGTCTGGAGGCGCAGGCGGGGTTTGAACCGCGCCCTGTGCAGCGTGAGATGGCGCGGTTCGTCTGCGAGCGGCTGGAAAGCAAGACTTCGGGGATGGTGGAAGCGCCGACGGGGGTGGGCAAAAGCCTCGCCGCGCTGCTGCCTGCCATTGCCTACTGCCTGCGCGAGAAAAAACGCATCGTGGTCAGCACCTATACCAATGTGCTGGCGGAGCAATACTGGCGCAAAGACCTGCCTCTCGCGCTGAGCCTGTTCCCAAACGCGCCGAGTGTGGCGCTGGCGATGGGACGCAGTCGCTACGCCTGTATCGACGCGATTCGGGGCAACCGCCTCAGGCAAATCAGACCCGAAATGACGCGCTACTTGCAAGAGTGGATTGGCGTTGCGAATGAGGGCACAGAAACCGAGCTGAATGAGTTTCTGCGGCGCAAGGGCATCCCCACGCCGTTTATGCAGGGCATTTGGGACGCCGTCGTGACGCCCCCTGCCTGCCGCGCGAAAGCGTGCCCCTACTATTACAACTGTTTCTACTACGAATCGCGCCGTCGAGCCGCCAGCGCGGGAATCGTCGTCACCAATCACGCCTTCGTGCTGACCGACGCCCTCCTGCGGGCGTCCACCAACGATGAGGTCTCCCTGCTGGACGACTACGATTATCTGATTATCGACGAGGCGCACGATTTGCTGGACGCCGCCGCGAGCGCGCTGGAGTTCGACCTTGACCAGAAACTGATTGACTCGCTGATTGCCCACGCTTCCGCGCTGAACAATCAGATTGCCGACGCGCTGACGGGCGAGAACCCACCGATGGGGTTCCTGATGTCGGTGCAGAAATTGGTGGAGGGGTTCGCGGCGCGTTGTCGCGAGGCGCTGGAATCGGCGAGTATGCCTGCACTGCCGCGCGATGGGGTCGCCGTGCGCGTCGCGCCTGCGGAGCTGGCGCATAATCCTGCGCTCGCTTCCGCGTTCCGCGCCGACCTGCATGCGCCCGTCGCCCAAGTCGCCGACGCGCTGCGCTCTGAAATCAGCGCGCTCTACCGCGAGCTGGGACAGCTTTATCGCGACTTCAAAGGCGAGCTGACCGAGCGCCAGCGCGAGGCGGTCGAGGAGACCCTCACGCAGTTCAGCTACGGCTTCGCGCAGACCTATCAGAATCTGGGGCGTCTGAAGGAGCCGCCAGAGGGTGTATGCTGGGTGGAGCCTGCCGAGCAGGGCTGGAAAGCCTGCTACGAGCCGCTGATTCTGGCGGACTGGCTGCGCGAGCGGCTCTGGCAACGGCAACCGACGCTGCTGATGAGCGCGACGCTCACCGTCGATGGGCGGTTTGACTTTTTCGAGCAACAGCTGGGGCTGGAGACGCCGCATCAGCTGCAGCTGCCCCCCGTGTTCGACTACGGTCGGCAGTGTGCGCTGTACCTGCCGCCGATAGGGACGATTCCCGACCCGCCGCAAAGCGCGCAGGCGCACGGCGCGAGCGTGTACTACCAGCGGCTCGCCGAAGAAATCACCGCGCTGATTCGCCTGACACACGGGCGCGCGCTGGTGCTGTTCGCCTCGCGCCATGAGATGAACGAAGTGCATAAGCGCATGCCCTCGCTGCCCGGCGTGCGCATCCTGCTGCAAGGCGAAAGCTCGAACGCCGACCTGTCGAAGCAGTTCCGCGAGGATGTGCATTCCGTGCTGTTTGGGGTGCGTTCGTTCTGGACGGGGTTCGACGCGCCTGGCGAGACGCTAATGAACCTGATTCTGACACGCGTGCCGTTCGAAGTGCCCACCACGCCGCTCCAGCGCGCTCGGAAAGCCTGGTTCGAGTCGCAGGGAATGAACTCGTTCACGGCGTGGACGCTGCCGATGGCGAAACAGCAGATGCGGCAGGGCTTCGGCAGGCTCATCCGACGCTCAACCGATACGGGGATTGTCGCGATTCTCGATCCACGCATGCGCACGAAAACCTATGGACGCGAAATTCTGAACAACCTGCCTGCAGGGATTCCCATCTTCGATTCGCTCGCCGCGATGGAACATTGGCTGCGCCAGCACGCAAAAATTTCCTGAAAAGCAGGCAGGAATTTGCGCCGAATGGGGTATACTTAGCCATACCGCCGCTTTGGTGGAGGGCGTGCAAGGTGAAAAAACCATCTGGGAGTTCGCAACCGCGTGTGGCGAAGTCGCCTTTCGAGAAGTTGCGCACGACGGGGTCAAGCGCGTACAGGTTGTATGCGCTGGTTGCTTTCTATGCACGCGCCAAAAAGCCCCTCTTTGATGAAGAGGTCACCGCGCTCTTCTCGCAGGTGCTGCCCGAAGTCTGCCAGAGCTATGCCTATGAACTGATTGCGTATCGCGTGATGCCCAATCAGGTGCATCTGATTCTGGGGTTCAAGCCAACCGATGCGATTGCGGATGTGGTGAGCGACATCAAGCGCAGCACAGCGCATCGGCTCTTCGAGGGCATCCCGCGCCTCGAAACCGAGATTGGCAAGCGCAACTTCTGGGCGGAGGGCTACTTCGCCGAGACGCTCGGACATACGCAGATTGAACACACCCTCCGCATGTGGCAGAACCGTTCACGGGGCGAGGAGCCAGTGCTGGTGCAGATTGTGTACGACCTGGCGCAGCCCCTGCATCCCAAGCAAATCGAGCGCGTGATGGACGAACTGTTGCCCGCCGAACGCGTGGTGATGCGCCTGCTGTACGGATTGCAAGGCGAGCAGGCGCACACGCTGGAGCAGGCTGCGGAGAAACTTTCCCTCAAGCCCGAAGAGGTACAACAGATTGCTCAGGAATCGGTCGCGAAAATCCGCGCGTTTCTGCGCGAGCGGCGCGCTGCAGGGAGGTCAGCATGAGCGAGTGCCTGTTTTGTAAGTTCGCGAATCGCGAAATCCCCACGCAGGTCGTGTATGAAGACGAACACGCCTTCGCCTTCCGCGACATCAACCCGCAAGCTCCCACCCATGTGCTGGTCATCCCACGCCTGCACATCGAGAACCTCGCCGCGATGCAAACCGAACACGAGACGCTGATGGGGCACCTGCTCTGGGTCTGCGCCGAGATTGCGCGGCAAGAGGGCATCGAAGCGGAGGGCTATCGCGTGGTGCTGAACACGAACCGCGCCGCAGGGCAGTCGGTATTTCATCTGCACTTCCATTTGCTGGGCGGACGACACATGACATGGCCGCCGGGATAGAATCCCGTTTTCGGCTCCAATCTGCCATAATTACGGGTATGAACCGTTCTGCTCTGCTTCGTGCAGTGGGGTTAAACCTGCTGCTGATGAGTTTGCTCTGGTCGCAAGGCTCCCAGCGTCAGCCGAACTTTCATGCGCCCCCGCCGAAACCGACTTCCGCCTACGACACGCCGCTGACTGGCTACGAGGTCGCTATCCTCACTGCTGAATTCATAGTTAACTTGGAGCGCGGGCTGACCGAGGCGTTCCAGAAGCCGATTAGCACGGCGGGCACAGGCGCGGTGCAACTGGAGGGCAAGCATCCTGCGTGGGTTCAGCCTGCGCTCAAGGAACTCAAGGCGCGTGGAGCAATCCCGCCGCGCTTCAGCGCAGGCAATCCGATGCCGCGCTATCAGGTTGGACAGATGCTTGCGCAATACGCCCAGCGGCTGGACGCCCAGATGCGCACGCAACTCGGCGCGCCGCACGGCAAAACGCGATTCGAGACGCAGCCAACCATCAAGCTCGACAGGAACCACCCTGCCTATCGCGCGTTGCAATATCTGGCGCAGGGCGGCTGGATTGGCGCAGGCTCGCCCCTCTATCGAGAGCCGACCAAGCCTGTTCTCGGCAAGGAACTGCCCGATATGCTCCGCGATGTCGCGCAACGCATCCTCGAACGCTATCGCGACGAGCCGCACCTCCAGTAGTCCATCGGGTATCCTAATTGCAGGAGGCTATCGTTATGCCGTATGTTATCACGGAACCCTGTATCGGTGTGAAGGATAAATCCTGCGTCGCGGTCTGCCCCGTGGACTGCATCTACGAGGGCGAAGACCAGCTTTATATCAATCCCGACGAATGCATCGACTGCGGGCTGTGCGAGCCAGAGTGCCCCGTGAACGCCATCTACGCGGACACGGAAGTGCCCCCCGAATGGCGCCACTATATTGAGAAGAACGCGAACTTCTTCAAGCAGAACAAGTAGTTGGGGCGTATGGGCAGCGCTGGGGGCGGTTTTGCTCCTCCACGCGCTCGCCCTGCCCCAGGTGTTTCTGGATTTTCCGCTACGCGCCGACAGCGACACCGCCGTCATGTTGGACGCCGTGCAGCGCACAGGCGGTCTGGCAGGCGCATGGCGCTGGTTTGCGGGCGACTGGCTGCTGGAGAACGGCTTCTATCGCCCGATTTCGAGCCTCTCAATCGCTCTCGATTACACCCTGTACGGCGAGGTAGCGTGGGGCTTTCGACTCACGAACTGGCTGCTGATGGTTCTCACGGCGATAGGGGCGTTTTTCCTGATGCGCGAGTATGCTCGCCTGATTGAGTATCCCCACGCCGACTGGCTCGCCGTAGGCGTCGCCGTCGCGCTGAGCCTGCAACAGACAGGGCTAACTTACTTGCTGGGCAACTGGTCGGCGTGGTGGTTTGTGGGACTGGTTGTCGCAGGGATAGGCGTATTCCGACACAGGGGCAAAAATTCCAACCTCACCTCCCTATCCCCCCTCTCCGTTTACGGAGAGGGGGGAGATGCCGCCCCGCGCACGCACGGTTCCCCCTCTCCGTTTACGGAGAGGGGGCTGGGGGGTGAGGTTCAGCAAGCGGGGGAAAATGCGACGGCTGCGCCTGAAGTTGAGGCAGAGCCGTGTACCCTGATCAGCAGGGGTCTGGGTGATGAGGTAGCGACGGCAGGTAAAAGAGAAGTTCTCCGTTGGAGCTGGCTCCCCCTCTTTCTTGCTGTGGGCGCGCTTTTCTGGGGCTTTGACCGCCTGCTGGAAACGCACTACACGCGCCTGATTACATGGGTTCCCTCACGCACGGCGTTGCTGGGGACGCTGTTTGGCGTGTGGGCGGTGTATTGCCTGCTAAGGGGCGCGTCGGCGCGTCGCTGGGGCTGGCTGGGGCTGGGCGGCGCGCTCTACCTGCTCGCGCTGGGCAGCTACGAGCAGCCGATAACGCTGATACCCATCATCGGCGCGCTTGCCTTCTGGCGACGGGGACAGTGGGGCGCGTGGGGCTGGAAAGCGTTCGGCGCGGTTGCGCTGGCAGGACTGCTGATTATCGCACTGCGCCTTAGCCTGCTCTCGACCGAGCCGACGCGCTATCAGCAGCAACAACTCCGCAGCAGCCTTATGGGGCCGATTACGAGCTACCTGACCGAGCTGATCCCGCCCACCGCGCAGTGGCAATACTGGCAATCGGTGGGAACGAACTTCGAGATTCTGCTGGTGGATAAGCAGGGCTGGGACAACCTTGTGGGGACGCTACTCTATTTGGGCGTGCTCACGGCGTTCTGGCGTGGGCGCGCGTTGCTGGGCGGCGCGCTCCTGTGGCACGCGCTCGCCTTCCTGCCGATGGCGTTTCTGCACTACTTTGAACACTACATGTATCTGCCACAACTGGGCAAGACGCTGTTCGATGTGGGGTTGGTTGCGTGGGGGTACAGGGAGGTGCGACGGCTCCTGTTGAGGGGGAGCGAGGTCGATTTATCCAGTTAGGGTTTCAATCGTCCAGATCGTACACTTGCGCCGTGCGATAGCCCTCGCTGGCTGAATCGCGATAGACCTATAGGACGCACTCAAGTAGGTTCAATATCCAGTCTATCTATTACCGCCCGAGGTTTCAAGTAGTGCGAGTCGTCGGCGGGACGCCGACGCTACGAACGCGCTTCGCGTAGCGTCGGCGTCCCGCCGACGACTGAAGTTTGTCACTTTGCGCGTTTTATGCGATATATTGTGCGTTAGCGAAACAGCGCACCCCTATATACTGTGCTTTTTCAGCGAAGTGACAAACATCAGGCGTCGGCGGGACGCCGACGCTACGAACGCGCTTCGCGTAGCGTCGGCGTCCCGCC
>CAYYCA010000078.1:0-8419 GCA_964470265.1 uncultured Fimbriimonadales bacterium
CGGATATTCGTGGCGAGTTGCTGACGGGCAAGTTGCCGCACAAGAACGCTGCACTGCAGGAAGCGTTGCACTCTTTGCGTGTGGAGCAGGCGCGGTTTTATTTGCACACGCGGGGGAAGCGGTCGTATTGGAGCCTCGAACCGCCCGCGCACGCCGACGCCCCCACCGCAAACCCCTATCGCGAGCGGTTTCGTCAGGGGGCGACGCTGGTGCCGCGCACTTTTTGGTTTGTGCAGTTGCAGCCCACGCCGTTGGGCTACAATCCGCAGCTGCCGCCCGTGAGAACCTATGCACCTAGCAAAGCAGGCCCTGTAGACCGCTACAAGAACTTGAGCTACGAGGGCACGGTAGAAGCGCAGTTTCTATATGCCACGCTGTTGGGCGATGATGTGTTGCCCTTTGGCTATCGGAATGTGCGGATGGTACTGCTGCCGATTCTGCCTACTGCCAATGGCTATGAACTGCTAACCGCGGAAACGGCGCGCGAGCAAGGCTATTTGCGACTGGCGCAGTGGCTGGAGCGCGCCGAGAGCGAGTGGAATCGCCTGCGCGACCGCAAAGCGGAGAAGATGAGCATCTACCAGCGACTGGACTACTCGCGTGGGATTACCGCCCAATCGCCGACGGCGCGGTATCGGGTGGTGTATCCGAACTTCCAGCGCGTGAGTTTCGCGAGTGTGGTGGATGTGGATACACTGAAGCAAGAGGCGCAGCGTCAGTATCGCGTGGCAATCAGTGGCTTCATAGTCGAATCGGCACTGTATGCGTGCGAGACCGACGATGAGGACGAGGCGTACTATCTGTGTGCGTTGCTGAATGCATCGGTGATTGACGAGCGGTTGGGCGTGTTGCGTCGGAAGGAGCAGAAGAGCCATCCAAATGTGCATAAGAAGATTTTCGATGTGGCGGTGTTGCCGTTGTATGACGGTGGGGATGGGCGTCATCGGGCGTTGGCGGCGTTAGGGCGTGCGTGTGCGTTGAAGGTGCGGGAGGCGTTGGCTTCGGGGGTGTTGGATGCGCGTTTGGAGGTGGGGGTGTTGCGTCGTCGTGTGCGGGAGTTGTTGGCGGAGGAGTTGCGGAAGGTGGATGGGATTGCGCGGGAGGTGGTGGGGTGAGGGGGGAGACGGCTGAAGCCGTTCCTGTGCAAACGAAGTCGACCTGCGTCGGCTTAAGCCCGCGTAGGCGGGCTAAAAAACCCCGCGCAGGCGGGGGTTCGCTTGCACAGGAACGACTTTAGTCGACTGGGCTTTCGCACGGTGAGTTCAGTGATTGCGAAAACTTCAAGCGGTACTTTATATACACGCTCTTAGCCTCGCGAATGACTTGACATCAACCTCTGCCAACATGGCAAAATACAGGCATACTACATATGGGAGGCGAGACTAGGCGAAAACGCAACATTCATACAGTTCCGCATGGCGATGGGTGGGCGGTGAAGCGTGAGAAATCCGCGAAGCCCATCGCAGAAGCTCCTCGCAAGCGCGAAAGCGTTTTTTTTCAGCTGTATGAATCCAGCCGATAGACCTCCACGCCGCGCTCGGCGAACACGAGCTGCAGTCGTCCGCGCTGAATCGCATCGTAATAGAGCGCGCGCCACGGCTCTGGCTCGCCCTGCGGGGTGAACTGGCGGTTAATGAGCAGGTACTGGTAGCCGTTTTGACGCATCCACTTGGCGAGGTCGTCGCCTGTGCGCATCGAATCGTAAGGGATTAGTCGATGATGCCCCGCGTTTCCCCAGAGATAGCGACGGTCGAGGTAGTACCCGCGCGTCTCGTCAAGCAGAATCACGCCCGCGTCTGGCTCGGTCTGCGTGTTCAGATATCGAATCGCGGGGTAAATTTGGAGCCGTCGGTTGAGGTAGGCGTCGCGGTCGCTCAGAGCCAGCGGCAAAACGGGCAGGTACACGCTGCCCATCAACCAGAGCGTGAAGCCTGCCTGCAGGAGTAGAATCGCGCCGTAGCCGTAGCGCGTCCACGCCGCTGCGCGTGGAATTGCGCTCAGCCCTGCCCCTGCCAGCACGGGCAGGACGAGCAGGAGATAGCGCACTTGCTGCATCAGGTAGAACCAGCCCACGAGGTTCAACGCGGCGAAGCTGAGCAGGTAGCCCATTCCCTGCGCAACGCCCCCTGCGAGCCACACGGCGGGCGTCGCCAGGACGCCCGCCCCCAGCGACGGCAACAGGAACACTCGCTCGCCCACCCGCGCGCCAATCGGGTCGGCGAACGGCGCAGGGTTCGCCGCGAGGTTCCACGGCGCGAGCAACAGCATCGACGGCTCGCGCCCCATCCCGAACTTGAGCTGGTCATTCCGATAAGCGTCCGCCTGCTCCTGGCTCCAGTTTTTGCCCCCGAAAACCCCATAGGCGAACGGGTAGACGGGGTTGCCCGTCCACAGGGCGTTGCGCCCATACCATGGGCAACCGATAGCGAGCGCGAGCAGTCCCGCCAGCGCCAGCGTGCGGATTGCCCGCGTTTGTTTCTCCCGCCAGAGCCAGAGCAGTCCCACCAGCCCCCATAGCCCCCACGCGAGCAGCGCGGTGTATTTGGTGGCGAGCGCGAAGCCCATCATCGCGCCTGAAAGCCAAAGCCAGCCCGAATTGCGCTCCTGAACGGCGTGGGCAAGCGCGAACATCGCCAGCGACGCATAGAGCGCGGTGGCTAAATCGGCGTAGGCGCTGAACATCTGCCACAGGAAAGCGGGCGCGCTCAGAACAAGCAACGCCGCCCATGCTCCCGAACCGCCTTGCCGCTGCACGAACCCCGCCGCGCCCAGCGCCGCGAGAACCCCCATCGCCCAGTGCATCGTTTTCGCCAGCGACTCGCTGCCCCAGCCCAATCCCCACAGGTAGAGCAGATCCTGCAACGGCGGGAAGTAGCTCTGGTGCATAAAGGGAATCTCGATCATCCTGCCCACCTGCAAGTAGAGTTTCGGGAACGCGAGGTGATAGGCGAGCGCGTCCCACTCGTTGCCGTCGGGAGGCAAGAGACAGAGAATCAGGCTCAGCAACGCCAGCAGCCCTGCTGTGAGCGTCAGCACCGCCTCTAAGGGGTTCCCAGGGCGTCTGAGCGACGCCTTCCAGTTCAGCCGCTCGCCTTTCAGCAGGGCGTACAGCGCGCCCAACGCCAGCACCACACCCCCCAGCGCGCCCACCAGCCCGACTGGATTGAGTACGCCCAGCGCCGCGACGCCCGCCACACAGTAAGCAAGCAGTCCCAACCCGAGTGCGCCGCCAAACGCCAGTCGCTCAGCCAAGTTCGCGGTGTAGCGTCCCAGCGCCGCCCCGCCGAGAATCGCCAGCGCCAGAACCACAATAAAACCCACAACGATGCCCAGCACGGCGATTAGTGTACCTGCCTTCGGATGGCCCTTCAGTCGCCTCGCGTACCCACCGAGACGCCCTGAATCTCCGACACGGCTTGCTCATAGGCGTCTACCTGCTGGCGCAGAAGCAGGGCAGCGCAATCGGCAGGATAGTGCCCGCCAGAACCCCCAGTCGGTATTATGCCGAGATTCCTTGCCTTCGGAATGACAAGCTCATTTTTGCAGCCACAGTGTTGTCATTCCAAGCGGAGCGGGGAATATCGCCCGCTCAAAACCGATAGGGAGCAACTTGTAAATTCGTAGCCCAGCGCCTCTTAAATTAGCAGGAATCCGAAAAATCACAGGGTATTCAGGCACAGGGTGATTTGGTATGCGACGAGTTTGGGGCTTTACGCTGATTGAGCTGCTGGTGGTGATTGCAATAATCGCCATTCTGGCGGCGATTCTGTTTCCAGTGTTTGCGCAGGCGCGCGACAGCGCACGCAAAGCGACCTCCATCAGTAATGTGAACCAGATTATGAAGGCGCATATGATGTATGCGTCTGACCACGACGAGCGGTTCTGCCCCGCCGTTGAGGACAACCCAGAGTCGGAAGCGTCCACCGGGATTGACTACGACGCCTCGTGGATTCGCAAGTTGCAGCCGTATGTGCGCAACTTTCGCGTGTTCTACTCGCCCAACGCGCGCCGCCAGGATGACCCCGTGTTGACGGGTCCGAGTCGCACCAGTGGGGGGATTATTTTCTCCTATGGGATGCTGATGCGCTGGCGTTTCTATTCAGGGCGCGATCCGGCACCGACGAACATGTGGGCGACGGGCTTCGGGAATGCGATGATGGACGGCGTGGGCGGCTATCAGTATACGCCGGGAACCTCCTACTTCGGCTCCGCGCCCAGCCGATTCTGTGGTCAACCGGGCACGCAGGCGGATCGGTTCGCGCCTTCGTACACCTTCGCGCAAATCGCGCGACCTGCGGAGGTCGCAGTGGTTGCCGACGCGCTGGGCTTCGACTACGGAATGACCTGTCGCAACCGCTATCCTGCGCCAGCGGACGCGCTGGACGCCAGCTCGCCCTATCGCGGGCTGAACTTCGCAGGGCGCTATGCCTATGAGGGTGAGCGTCTGTATCAGGGCGTGCCCTACCGACTGGGCGTGGGCGCGGTCGGCTTCGCCGATGGACATGTAGCGGGAATGCGCACCGAGCGGTTCTTCACCATCTTCACGACGGCGAGCGGCGTTCCCGCCTATCGCTATCAGTACGCAGGAGAGTGAGACCATGCGAATCCAGTGGCTAATCTTAGGCGTGGCGCTGGCGATTCTGCTGAATACGCTGTCGGCGTGCCGTCAGTATCCAGGTGATCCCGACTACAGCGACGCACCGCCGCGCCAGCCGACGAACGCCGCGCCCGAACGCGGCGAGGGGCGGTAGGGTACTCTGGCAGGTCCCTCAAATGTGGTACGATGGCGCCCCCGCCATCGTACCGACAGGGACTATCCAGTGAGGCGACGGCGGGGACGCCGTCGTACCACCTAATCTTTGAGGCGCTTATTGCTATCCCGTATGCGCCTTACCTCACGACAGAGGACCTCTGCCACATACTGTAGGTCGTCCCATGTAGTGTCGCGTCCGAGCGTGAAGCGGACGCCTTCTTGCGCGGCGGTTTCGCCCCAGCCGAGCGCGAGCAGCACATGCGAGGGTTCCAGCGAGCCTGCGCTGCACGCCGCGCCGCTGCTCGCGCCAATCCCGGCCCTGTCGAGCGCGATTAGCAGGCTGTCGGCAGGGACGCCCACGAACCGAAAGTGCGCGTTGCTCGGTAGCCGCTCAGTCGGATGCCCTGTGAGAATCGCGTCGGGGATGGTCTCCAGCACGGTTTGGATGAACTGGTCGCGCAGCTGGGTCAGGCGTTGCGCCTCCGTTTCGCGCACGGTGTCGGCGAGTTTCACAGCTTCCGCGAAGCCCACGATGCCCGCCACATTTTCGGTGCCTGCCCTGCGGTCGCGCTCCTGCCCGCCGCCCACCATCAGCGGCTGCAGGGGGGTGAGCGCACGCACATAGAGCGCGCCCGCGCCTTTGGGTCCATAAATCTTATGCGCCGACACGCTCAGCAGGTCGCAGCCAATCGCTTCCACATCTACGGGCAATAGCCCGAAGGTCTGTACGGCGTCCACATGGAACCACACACCCCGCTCCTTGCAAATCCGCGCGATGGCTTCCACCGGTTGCAGCGTTCCGATTTCATTATTCGCATGCATCACGGAGACGAGCCATGTATCGTCGCGTATGCGCTCGCGCACGGCGTCAGGGGCTACCTGACCGTAGCGGTCGACGGGGATGAGTTCCACCTCGTAGCCGAAGGGAATCAGCCACTCGGCGGCGTGCAGCACGCAGTGATGTTCCACCGCCGAGACCAGAATATGCCTGCGATTCGGGGGCGCTTTGAGGGCACAGCCAATTATCGCGAGGTTGCACGATTCCGTGCCCGACGACACGAAGCAGATTTCGGCGGGGTCGGCGTGCAGCGCGGTCGCGAGCGTCTCCCGCGCGGCGTCGATGGCCATCCGTGCGCGTCTGCCCCAGCGGTGCAGGCTCGACGGGTTGCCGAACTCGCTTTTCAGGTACGGCTCCATCGCCTTGCGCACGCGCGGGTCTAAGGGGGTGGTCGCCGCATGGTCTAAGTAGACGGCTCGCATTAGCGAATTAACTTCCCCGTGATCAGCTTATAGATATCCAGCGAAAACACGGTGAGGAAAATCATCAGCACGATGACAAGTCCCGCCATTTGCACCCGCGCCATCGCTTCGGGGCTGAGTTTGCGGCGGCGCAGCGCCTCGATGGTGAAAATCAGCAGGTAGCCGCCGTCCAGCACAGGAATCGGCAACAGGTTGATAATGCCCAGCATCACGCTGAACTTGGCGGCGAAGTCGGCGACCTCCACCAGCCCCAGCCGTGCGGTGGCGTTGGTCACACTGGCGATGGAAATCACGCTGCCCACTTCGTGGATGTTGCCCTGCCCGAAAATCAGGCGGCGCAGCCCGTCCACAATCGCGACGCTCATCCCGACGGTCATCAGCCCCGCATGCGCAAGTACCTGATGGAACGGCTCTTTTTTACGCATCACATGCCACATCACGCCGATTTGCCCGATTTTGCGGGGTTGTCCGTCGATTTCGGCTTCGACTTCGCGCGGCGTGATTGTAATCGTGAAGGTTTCGCCGTCGCGTTCCATCGTAAGTTGCAGGGGCTTGTTCGCGTTAGCGCGGATGATTTCGCCTGCCTGCTCGGTGGTCTTGACAGGCTCGCCGTTGATGGCGCGCAGCACATCGCCTGTGCGCAACCCCGCCTCTTGCGCGGGGGAATCGGGCATCACCATCCGCACCTGCGGCGTCGGGTCGTCCAGCGAGGGCAGCCCCGCCGTCATCCCGATAATCACGAACAGGATAAACCCGAACAGCACACTCGCCACGGGACCCGCCAGCACGGTCAAAAAGCGTGCATGGAGGGGCTTGGACTGGAAACTGCCCTCGAGATGCTCCTCGTCGGGCATCATGCCGGGGATTTTGACGAACCCGCCGATGGGGAACGCGCGGATGGTGTACAGCGTGCCGTCGCGCCCCCGCCATAAGCGCAGCAAGATGGGACCAATCCCGATGGCGAACTCCTCGACTTTCATCTTGAACCGCTTGGCGACCCACATGTGCCCCAGCTCATGCGCCGCCACCAGCAGCGTGAAAATCCCCACTAAGTAAAGAATCGTCAGCAACATCGTTCCATTCCTCTGAGCGTTAGCCGCCGCAGCAAGGGCAGACTCGGATATATATTATGGCATGATTGACGGGGACGCGGATTCAGCCGATTGCTCAAAACTGCTCAATTCGCTGCAAGGCGGGGTGACACTTTTGGTGTTATATGCCCCCTTGCAATTGCGCAAAAAGTGTGCTATAATACAGTATCCTTACTAACGGAGGTGTGATTGACCATGCGAAAGGCGATACTTTTCGGCATCGTCAGCGCGCTCGCGCTGACTGGCGTGGCGACGGCGCAAACCCCTGTCCAGAAACTCATCCAGACCGGCAAAATGTCCTTCCGACTGAACGACTCGCAGTATTACATCCGTATCGGCGATCAGTGTACCCTGCCCGCGGCAGGCGGCGGTTTAGGCGACCAGAACCCCATCTGCGTGCAGCTGCAAGACCTGAACAACGACGGCATCGCGCTGGACTTCCAGATCACCATCAACCAGATGGTGAACACGATTCAGTCCAACGCCACAGTAACGTTCTATGGAACTCCTGTGGGCGATAGCGCCGTGCGCTGGCAAGGCAGCCGTACTTTTGACCCAGCAGAATGCGCTTTCATCGGCGGTTCGGTGCAGCAGTGGTTCCAGCTAAACGAGGTGTACGGCGACTTCACGATGCAGATTACTGAGATGAACAGCTGTCAGGCGGATCCGTACAACTGCTTCAACTGCGGCGTCGACCTGATGCTGGCGACTCCTGTGATTGAACCGCCTGACGAGGATGTGAACTATCTCGGGTTCAACGGCGTGATTCGCCTGGGCGGCGACAGCTGCGACACGGGCGGTCCGCTGCGCGCTTGCGCCCGCACCTACTCGATTCGCGCCGTTGGCTACAGCGGCGGGCTGAAGCCGCGCGGTGATGTGAACGGCGACTGCACCGTCGATGACGCCGACCTGCTGATTGTGCTGTTCAATTTCGGCAGCAGCGGCGACGGCGATGTGAACGCGGACGGCGTGGTGGACGACGCCGACCTGCTGGTGGTGCTGTTCAACTTCGGCGCGAGCTGCTGAGTAGGGTGAGGTTTTTCCCTGCGCTTTGAAATGACAGGTTCACCCTCACCCCCTGCCCCCTCTCCCGCGGCGCGGGAGAGGGGGAACCTGATAAGGGTACACGGTTCTACCCCAAATTCGGGCGCAGGTGGTTCATTTTCCCCACTTTCAGCACCTCAAGCAGAGGACAGAGACGGATTTTTCCCGAACCCCCTCCTTCAGGTTCCCCCTACTGCGTAGGGGGAACCGAGCCAGTTTTCGGTTCCCCTCGCGGAGCGGGGGGAACCTTACGGAGGGGGGGTAAGGTGGT
>CAYYCA010000079.1:0-8408 GCA_964470265.1 uncultured Fimbriimonadales bacterium
GGCGGCGGCTTCCGAGGCGGCGGCTTTGGCGGCGGTGGTTTCGGCGGGGGCGGCTTCGGAGGCGGCGGCTTCGGACGCTAAACCCACTCGTTCCTGAGGGGCTGTGACAATCATCCAGCCCCTCAAGTGGTATCACGGAGGAGGATCTGTAGAATGAGAAAAGGAATCTGGAGCTTATTTGCAGCGGCTCTGCTGACAGGATGTATTCACCTGTCCGCGTGGGGCAACGACGATTATCTCGTGTCCATCCACTTGATGGACGCCGATTTGATTACAGCGGTCAAAGCGATTGCGCAGCAGGTCAAGGCGGAAGTGGTGTTCGAACCCACTGAAGAGCCGTATAAGCGCATCAGCTTTATCAAGATCGACCAGAAGCCCTTCGAGCAGGTGCTGGGCTACATCTGCCAGGCGGCGGGCGCGACCTACCGCAAGGAGGCGAATGGCGTCTATGTCGTCGGGCCTGCGCGTCCCAAGCAAGTAGAGACGACCCCGGCCGTGCAGACCCCGCCTCCAGCCGAGGCGCAAAAACCGCTCATTGTAACCGAGCGCATCCCACTGCGCTACAGCCGCGCCTCCGACATCGTGCGCATCATCAAGACCGAGATGATGACGGACGACCCCTTCGCGGAGCTGCGTGAATTTGTGAATCGCACAATTAACCAGAGCGCGCCGGGCATGCAGGTTCCAGTACCGCCGAGTGTACCGATGCGGATGGACGGCAGCGCGGCAGTCCCTTACAATAATACGCCGGTAGCGAATCCGAACGAGCTGGTTCAGGATCCTGGTGAAGGTCAACGCGCTGGCGGACGCGGCGGGTTCGGCGGCTTCGGCGGGCAGCCAGGTGGGTTCGGCGGTCAGCCGGGCGGTGGCTTCGGCGGCGGCTTTGGTGGTCAGCCGGGCGGCGGCTTCGGCGGGCAGGCAGGCGCACAAGCAGGTATCCTCATTCCCGAGGGGCTGGATGGCATCGTCGCGAACGATATCGACAACTCGCTGATTATTCGCGGCACGCCGGAAGCCATCGAGTATGTGCGGCGCATTCTGCGCTTCCTCGATATTCCGCCCAAACAGGTGCTGATTCGCGCTGAGTTCGTCACCGTCACGCGCAACGACGCCGAGAAGTTCGGCATCGACTGGAGCCTCGCGCGAGTGAACCTGCAGACGGGCACGGCAGGGTTGGCAGATCGCACCGCGCCGATTTTCGTGAACTATGCTTCGGGCAATCTGGTGGCGAATCTGCGCACGCTGCTCAGTCAGGGGCGCGGTCGCATCGTGAACGCGCCGATTGTTGTCACGCAGAATAACAGCCCTGCGACCGTCGTGTTCTCCACGACCGACTACATCGAGCAGCAGTTCATCGTGTTCAACCAGGCAGGGCAGCCGACGACCTTCACCCAGCCGATTCCCGTCTCCGTGCCGACACAGCTTACTGTGACGCCTCGTGTGAACGCGGATGGAACCATCACGCTCGCGCTATTCCCGCAGATCTCCACTGTGGGGCGCGTGCGTGTCGGCGCACGGGATCTCCCCCGCTTCGACACCCAGTTCGTGTTCACCGTGCGTCGTATCCGAAACGGCGAGACGATGGTACTGGGCGGCTTAGTGACCCGCAGCGACAACAATGTAACGACCAAAGTGCCCCTACTCAGCGACCTGCCGCTGATTGGGCAGTTCTTCCGCAGCCGCGACCGGGCAATCGTGGAGTCGGAGCTGCTCATCTTCGTAACGGCGACCGTGCTGGACGACGATGAGGGGCTGGGCGGCGCGATGTCGCCTTAGGAAGGTCGTACTTTCCGTGATACCTGACTGCAGGGACGCAAGTGCGTCCCTGCAGTTCGATTCTCATGGGATGCACCATCTGTACCTGATTGGCAACATGGGCAGCGGCAAGACGACGGTCGGCAAACGGATTGCCGACTCGCTCTGTCTACCCTTTTACGACATGGACGCGCTTTTAGAGCAGGCGTCTGGGCAGACCATCCCCGAAATCTTTGCGCGGCATGGCGAGGCGCGGTTCCGTGAGCTGGAGAGTGTACTCTTGCAAGAAATTGCCCCAAAACCCGCAGGAGTTGTCGCCACAGGCGGCGGCGTGGTGCTGAGTGAATCCAATCGCGTCCTCATGCGCCAGTCAGGATGGATGGTCTACCTCAAAGCGTCTCCTGATACGCTCTGGCAGCGCCTGCAACGCGCTCAAAATCGTCCCCTTCTGCACACGCCCAATCCCCGCGAGACGCTCGAAGCCATTGTTCGGGCGCGTGAACCGCTCTATCAGGAGGCGGACTGGGTGGTGGAAGTCGACGCGCTTAGCCCCGCGCAGGCGGCGCAGGCGGTGCAGTGCGCCTATCGCCCCACGCCCGATGCGCCTCTCAAGGTCTCCGTCTTGCCCGATCAGCCGCAGGGCTACCTGATTTATATCGCCCCTGCGCTCCGAACCCGCGCGGCGAGCCTTATTCTGCAGCAGCGTCGCTTCACCCGCGTCGCGCTACTCACCCATCCGCCCCTTTTACACTGGGCGGAGCCAATTCGCGCACAATTCGACGAGTCGGACACGCCTGTGCAGATACTTAGGCTGCGTTCGGGCGAGCGGATGAAGTCGCTGCGCAGCGCGGCGCGGCTCTATGAGCAGCTCCTGCAGGCGGGGCTGGATCGAAGTGGTCTGCTAATTGTGCTGGGCGGCGGCGTGCTGGGCGATTTGGGTGGGTTCGTCGCGGCGACCTATATGCGGGGGATTCCCTATGTACAGATTCCGACCACTCTGCTGGCGGAGGTCGACTCCAGCGTCGGGGGCAAAGTCGCCGTCGACCTCCCGCAGGGCAAGAATCTGGTAGGCGCGTTCCATCAGCCTGCGCTGGTATTGATTGACCCTGAACTGCTGCAGACCCTTCCCGCCCGCCACTGGCGCAACGGCTTTTCGGAGATGCTCAAATACGGAATCGCGCTGCATCGAGGGCTGTGGCGACGCCTGCAGACGATGCTTCAGCAGGGCGCGCTCACGGCGCGGCGCGTGCGCAAAGACCCCGCCGAATGGACACTGCCGATTGCGCAGTGCGTGCGCCTCAAAGCGCAGATTGTCTCGGAAGACGAGCGTGACCTTTCGGGTAAGCGCGCCCTGCTCAACTTCGGGCATACCGTAGGGCACGCTCTGGAGGCTGCGCTCGGCTATCGCGGGTGGCTGCATGGGGAAGCCGTCGCCGTTGGAATGATTGCCGAGGCGGAGCTGGGACGCATTCTGGGAATCACGCCCGACATAGTGGCGCAGGAACTTCGCGAAACCGTTGCGCAGGCAGGGCTGCCAACGCAACTGCCCTCAGGCATTAACGCTGAGACCCTGCTGAACGCGATGCGCCACGACAAGAAACGCGCAGGCGACTCGCTCAGCGTGGTGTTGCCGACTGATATAGGAAACGCGCGACTGGAGCCGAATATCCCGCTCAGTGCGATGCAGGAGGCGTTGAAACGGTGCGGAGCGTCTTAGCGGGGGGCTGGCTGCTGATTGCGTTGCTGGCGTTCTGGCTGGCGTACTGGGCAGGCGACGAGGCGACCGCGCTCGCGCGTGTGGGAATGGCGCTCTATGCCCTGTTGCTGATTCTGACGCTGGTCGTTTTCGCGCGGGAGTGGCTGAACGCGCCGCGAGAGGGGGGTGAAAGCAAGTGATGAGGAGTTGCCCTCACCCCCGGCAGACAAGGGTACAACGGATGAGTTCAGAGATAGGAAGCTTTCATCCCTCACCCCTTACCCCCCTCTCTCGCGACGCGGGAGAGGAGGAACAAGCGGCGTCGCGCCCGCGCTCGGCTCCCCTCTCCCACGCCGTGGGAGAGGGGCTGGGGGTGAGGGCATATGGCGTCGCCTCAGCTTGGGGAGACGCACTTGCGATTTTCTACGCTTTCTCAACCTCACCCCCCAGCCCCCTCTCCGTTTACGGAGAGGGGGAGCCATGCGTGCACGGGGCGGCGCTGCCCCCCTCTCCGTTTACGGAGAGGGGGGACGGGGGGGTGAGGTTGGAATTAGAGGATGGCGCGAGGTGTTCGAATCCGCGCGTTGCACTTCTATCAGGATGGAAGGCAAGGGCAACCAAAGTCTTCCTCTCCCTGCTCTTCACCTGCCTCATTCTCCTGTGCTTCGCTCAAGACCTCCGCGCGCCGTTAGACCCTGTGTTCCCCTCGCGTCTGGTGACAGGCGTGCGACAGGACGGCTATATTGAGTATCGCGTGGAGTTCCCCAGCGCGTTCATGAGCCGATACCCTGCCAACAATACCGTCTATGCGTGGTGGCTTGTGCCGGCGGAGCGCACAGGGCGCGTCCCGACGGTGGTGCTGCTGCATAGTCTGGGCATCCGACGCCCCGAACTCGAAATGGGACTGGCGCGGGAACTGGTGAGGAACGGAATCGCCGTGTTCTTGATGACCCTGCCGTATCATATGCAGCGCACGCCGCCCGGACACGGCAGCGGCGATTTAATCCTCTCAGGCGATGTCCCCCTGCTGCGCGAGGCGGCGATTCAAGCCACCTGGGATGTGCGCCGCGCGTTCGACTGGCTGCAGCGTCAACCCGAAACCGACCCTGAACGAATGGCGCTGGTGGGCATCAGTCTCGGCGCGCTTCTGGGCGCGACCGCGCTGGCGGCGGAGCCGCGCGTCCACAGCGCGGTGCTAATCCTGGGCGGGGCAGACCTGGCGCATGTGCTGTGGGACTCGGTGCTGGCGATTCGGGCGCGGGCGCGCCTGCGTCGTGAGGGCTACACGCTCGAACGCCTGCGCGAGGAACTTGCGCCCGTGGAGCCGCTGAACCTGCTCACACCCGAACTCGGTGAGAAGACCTTCGTAATCGGCGCGCGATTCGACATCGTCGTGCCGACCGAAGACACAGAGAAGCTCATCCGCGCGCTGGGCAACCCGAAGGTGTTCTGGCTCAACACAGGGCACTTCGGGGGCGGATTGGTGCAGCGTCCACTGTTCCGAACCGTGCGCCAGTACCTGCAGGCGCGGTTCGAGGGGCGCAACCCAGGCGGCGAGCCGAATGTGCTTGCGCCGACCCTGCGCATCGGCGCAATCTACAGCTCAGGGCGCGACTTCCGCCTCGCGCTCGGAACCGATCTCTGGCGCTCCGATAAAAACGGGACGCTGTTCGTGTCGGGCGTGCTGACCCCGCGCGGCGGCTCGCTCTTTGCGGGCGTGCGCCTCCGACTCGGCTTCTCTGCAGGCGCAGAAATCACTCCCAAACGCACCTACGGCGCGATTTTCTGGCATTTTGTGTTGTAGACGCCGCCTTGCCCCTTGCTGCTCCTGAAAAAATCATGGTATAATTACGTCTGTAGCAAAGGAGGCGAGCTATGCGATACTACCGCTATGCAGTTGGGGCTTTACTGTTGATGGTAGCAGCGACCCGCCCCGCGGTCGCGCAAGACCCGTTCGTCTATTTCGCAGGTAACCCCGCGAATTCCTGGTACACCGTGGGCGGCGCCTGCCCCCCAGGCACCCTGACCCTCACCGCGAACTACCTGTTCTTTATTTCGGGCGACCTTGCTGGCTCGAACGCTGCGCTGGCGGCGCGCTGGACGGCGCTGCCCTTCCGAATCCACGCGCCGATGACCTTCGACTCGATTGCATATATCCCTGGCTTGGCTACGGGCGCACCCAATATTCGCATCTGGATCACGGGCGCACAGGACACCGCCGCAGGTCCTGAGCCGAATCTGAACGATATCAAGTACTTCGGCGACTTGGGGGCGTATCCGGGCGACCCGCCAATCACTGGACAGCAGGATGAACTTATCCTTACCTACTACGGCGGTACAACGAACTTCACCTACCTGCGCACTACGCCGATGGGGCAGAGTGTGACCCTGCAACCTGGTCTCTACTTCGCGATTATCGTGGGCGATGAGGACTTCAGCGCAGCAGGTCCGTTTGATTCGTACATCGCGCTGTGCATGGGCGCGCCGGGCGGCCCAAAGCTCAAGAACCCGCAGAATAACCTTTACTACAGCCCCCGCTCTACGGGCAGTGGTACCTTACCTGCGTTGTGGCAGCGGTTCCGCTACAACCCTGCGACCTTCCCGTGCGAGCGCATCCTGAACGCGGACTTGCCGTTCAAGGATGACCAAGGGCACGGTCCTGCGCTCTATCAGGGCGTGCTGGGCTTTCGCAACTCACAAGCGCAATCGGGCAAAGTGATCGGTACTGCGGTCACGGCGGATGTGGGCAGCCCATCCCCGCCCACGAACGTGGAGGTCATCTTCTACCGCCCGGGCACGAAGCAGCGCGTGGCGCGCTTCAGCCAGCCGACGGCGGCAGGACCGAACTTCCCCATCGACACGCCGGAGATTGAAGCAGGCGTGTACGATGTGGTGGTACGCCCGATTTACTCGCCCACCATCGTGTCCGTGAACTGCCCGGAGAACCTTTGTGTCGCAGGCGTTTCGTTCTCGCCCAACACGCACTGGCTGGGCGTGCGCATCCCGAATGTGAACGTATCGGGCACGGTGGATCTGGGTACGGTCACCCTGCCGAACGGCGACACGAATGGCGACCTCGTGATTGACGACGCCGACCTGTTGACCATTCTGTTCGCGTTCGGTACTGATGACCAAGCTGCCGATGTGAATGAGGACGGCGTGGTGGACGACGCCGACCTGTTGATTGTGCTGTTCAACTTCGGCGTGCAAGGCGAGGACGGCGACGAAGACTAACCGATCGATGCATCATTATCGTGGAGGGCAATTCCCCGATTGCCCTCCTTTCTTAAACTTTCTTTGCAGGAATTGTTTGCTTTCGGGGGTATATAATATGGTCACAGGAGGCGCGATTATGCGTACACGAGGGTTCACACTGATTGAACTGTTAGTCGTGATTGCGATTATCGCAATCTTAGCGAGCATTTTATTCCCGGTATTTGCGCAGGCGCGCGAGTCGGCGAGGCAGACGAACTGCATCAGCCGATTTAACCAGGTTTCACGGGCGGTGGTGATGTATACCAGCGATTACGAAACCACGCAGCCCCTCACCCAGTGGTTTGCATCGTTCGCAGGTCAGGAGAACTGCAACGACCGCATTCTGGCGCAGCTGCTGATGCCCTATGTGAAGAACTGGCAGATGTTCCGCTGCCCATCGGATCCGCAGGCGACGGACGCGATTCTGGACGCCTGTCCGCAAGATAACGAAGCGCCGCCCAGCCAGCAGTGCATTCGCGAGTACCGTTGGGCGTTGAAGACGAATCTGGGCTACAACTATGTGTACCTCTCCCCGATTATGCGTGACGCGCTAACGAACCGGTGGTACAACAAACCCGCCACCGACGCGCAGATTGGACGCCCCTCGCAAACGGTGCTGTTTGTGGACAGCCTCTGGTGGCGCGACCCGGCGTCCCGTCAACCCCTATGCGGCGGCAACTGGATTGTGATGCCTCCCTGCCGCTTCTATCGTAATCAGGCAGGGCAAAATGTGGACACTTTCACGATTGTGCGCGCCGAGTGCGACAGCGGACGCGCGAACGGCTGGTACGACTATCAGGGCAACTCGTGTGGCATGGGGGCGCGCCCCGCATGCTGGCGTCTGCAGACCGCTACAGGCTGGTACACTTGGATGGAGTTCGGCGGCGCATGGCCTTTTCATCGCCGCGAGCGGATGACCGTCGCCTTTGCGGATGGACACGCCAAATCGTACCGCCCCTCGCAGCTGACTCAGGGCTGCGATGCGCGCCCACAGTGCGGCGGATTCATCCTCGACTCTGAACAGTACCTGTGGGACCTCGACGACTACGGGCGGTGATACGCGATGCAAGTCTCTAAACCTGTAGCGATTGGGCTATTGATTGTCGCAGTAATTGCGGTGGCGGTAGCGCTCTGGTTCACCTTCGGCGGCGGGGGCGTGAACCAGAGCGGCGTGCCTGAATCTGCCTACCCCAAATCGGAAGGTGGACAGGGCGTTGAAGCCGTCGGCGCAGAACCGCTCTACACTGGCTCGGGTCCCGCCAGCTCGCTTCCGCTTGAGGGGCAAGCCAGCGGCGGTAGAGGACGATAGTACTGCGCGAACGAGACCCCATTCGCGTGACGGGTTATTCTGACCAACCGTTGTGCTGGAGGTGCTGTTCGCCTTCAGCGAGGGATGCTGAGCGAGGAACCTCGTGTCAAACCTGCCTGCGTGGGCTTGCGAACCCTCGCAGGCGGTTTTTGGGGTTTGGGGGCGGGCTATAATACCAATTGGGGTTTCAGGTATCGCAATTCCACCCTCACTCCATTGCCCCCCTCCTGATAAGGGCACAACGCTCTACCTCAACCTGAGCGTAGTAGCCCTGTTTTCTAATAAGCGCTTCCCGCAAGAAATGATACCGAAAATCGTCACCTTTCCACGCTGTTTTACCCCCCTCCTTAAGGTTCCCCCCGCTTCGCGAGGGGAACCGCAAAGCGGCTCGGT
>CAYYCA010000080.1:0-1556 GCA_964470265.1 uncultured Fimbriimonadales bacterium
ATCAGGTATACTCCTGCGCACACGATGAGACTGCACGCCCTGCGCCTGTGGCAGTTTCGCAACTACGCCCGCGCCGAGCTGACGCCCTCGCCGCGTGTGAACATCCTGCTGGGCGCGAACGCACAGGGCAAGACGAACCTGCTGGAAGCAATTTACTACCTCAGCGCGTTCCGCCCGCTGCGCCCCGTACGGGAAGCCGACCTGATTCAGTGGGGCGCAACCGAAATGCGCCTCTACGCCCAGTACGAAATCGACGGGCTGATCGATGACATCCAGATTCGCCTGCCGCTGCAGGGGAAGCGTGCGATTACTCTCAACGAGCAACCAGTCGCCAAGCAGAGCGCACTGGTGGGCAAACTCAGCGTGGTGTGCTTCACGGCGCAGGATTTGACCGTCATTCGGGGCGAGCCTGCCGACCGACGCCGCTTTCTGGACGCCGAAATCAGCCTGCTGAGCCATCGGTATCTCTACTCACTGGCGCACTACAAACGCGCCTTAGAGCAACGCAACACGCTGCTGCGGCGCTATCTGGAGGGCGTCGCCACACTGGATAGCCTGCCCGAATGGAACGCGCAGCTGGTCAAGTACGGCGCGCGGCTGTTCCACGCCCGACGGCAGTTTCTGGAGCGGCTGAATGCGCTTGCCCAATCCACCCATCGCGCCCTGACCGAGAACGCCGAGACGCTGACGCTGCAGTACCTGCCTGGCTTGCCCGTGCGCGAGCCGACGCCCGAAAAAGAGGAGGACTGGTCGGACGCCCTGCTGAGCGCGTTGCACCAGTCGGCGGGCGAGGAGCTGCGGCGCGGAACCACGCTGTATGGACCCCATCGCGACGATTTTCTGATTCAAGTGCAAGGCTACGAGGCGCGCTTATACGCCTCGCAGGGGCAGCAGCGCACCTGCGCCCTCAGCCTGCGCCTGTCGGAAGTCGCCCTCGTCGAATCCATCCGCAACGAGCCGCCGATTGTGCTGCTGGACGATGTGTTCTCCGACTTAGACCCCGCGCGGCGACGCCATCTGGTAGAGTTCCTCACGCCGCGCACGCAGACCTTCATCACCTGCACCGACCTCAGCGCGTTCGATGAGGCGACCTTGCAAAACGCCGCGCTGTTTGAGGTGCATGCAGGGACGGTGAACCGCCGTGCGTGATTTGCAACCTGTCGGGGGCGCATTGCAGCAACTGTTGCGTCAATTGGGATTGGAGCGGCAGTTCCGCACCTACGACGCGCTCGCCCGCTGGAGCGACATCGTGGGCAAGCAAATCGCGCAGGTCGCCCGCCCCCTGCGCGTAGACGCCGACACGCTGTGGGTCGCCGTGAAGAGCCACGCTTGGGCGCAAGAGTTGAACTTTCAAAAGGGGACGATTCTCAAACGCCTGAACGAACGCGCCGGCGAGGAGCGGTTCAAGGAGTTGCGGTTTACGGTGCGGGCGAGTTTGCCGGCGGCGGTCGTCGGCGGGGACGCCGACGCTACGCGCATGCCTTACGTAGCGTCGGCGTCCCCGCCGACGCTTTCCGAAACCGAACTCGCCCAGATTGAATCCAGCCTCGCGTCGG
>CAYYCA010000080.1:1656-2863 GCA_964470265.1 uncultured Fimbriimonadales bacterium
CCGCCGACGCTTTCCGAAACCGAACTCGCCCAGATTGAATCCAGCCTCGCGTCGGTGAGCGACCCGGTGTTGCGCGATGCGCTGAAACGGGCGCACATCGCGAGCCTGCAGTACCAGAAACGCTTGGCGCAGCTGGGCTGGCGGAGGTGTGTCGTGTGCGAGTGCTACCACAGCGACGATTCGGCGGTCTGTTTTCTCTGCGAGCGGGGCGTATAGGCGAGGTGGTGCGCCCGCGCCCGATGCTGCAGCTGGCGTTGGGCGTCGCGCTGGGGATTAGCCTCACGGAGCAACTCGCTCTGCCAATTGCCCCCACAATTACATTCGGCTTGCTGGGGCTGATTCTGGGGCTGAGCCTGCCGAGCTGGGCGTGGCTGGCGTTGGGACTTGCAATTGGCGCGGCGCGGTATGAACTGTGGCGCAGCCCGCCCGTGCAAACGCCTCCGCCCACCGCCACGCTCCGCGCGATAGGAACCTTAGAGCCGACGCGCAGTGGTTACCGCCTACTGTGCGCCTTCGTGGAGCCAGAGTTAGCCACCTACACGCTGGTCTATTTCCGTCCGAATGTGGCGAACCTGCCCGACTATGGGGATGTGTTCCGCCTTGAAGCGAGCTGGCGTCGCCCGCCGCGCATCGGGAGCTTCGACTGGGGCAAGTATTTGGAGCGCAGGCGTGTGTATCACATCGCCACTGTGTCCAGCGAACGTCAGTTTCAGATATTGGAGTCGGGCGCGGGCAGGTGGCAGCGGTTCTTCTCGCGGGCGCGGAACTCACTGCGCGAGACGCTACGGACGCACCTCAGCCCCGACTCCGCCGCGCTGATGGAGGGCATGCTGGTCGGGGCGACGGGCGATTTTCCGCCCTCGTTGCGCGAAGCGTTCCATCAGGCGGGCACGGGGCATCTGCTGGCGACTTCGGGTTTGCATGTGGCGATTGCGTTGCACCTGGTCTATTTTCTACTACGTTGGACACCCATACCGTTCGCGGGGCGCGTGGGGCTGGTGATTCTGGCGGCGTGGTGCTATGCACTGCTGGCGGGACTGCGTCCGTCGATTGTGCGCGCCGCCACGATGGCGAGTTGCGCCCTCTGTGCGCCGCTGGTGGGGCGCGAGGCGGATAGTCTGAACGCGCTGGGTTTCGCGGGCGCGCTGTGGCTGCTCATCGCCCCGCACGCAATCTTTGAAGTGGGCTTTCAATACTCGTTCTGCGC
>CAYYCA010000080.1:2963-8407 GCA_964470265.1 uncultured Fimbriimonadales bacterium
ACTCACACACAAGATCCTCATCCCCCTACTCAGCGTTTCGCTCTGTGCGCAGGCGGGAATCAGCCTCGTGCAGTTGTATCACTTTGGCTACCTGTCGTTCCTGTCGCCCGTGGCGAACTTGCTGGCTGTGCCGTTCGCGTATCCGACGCTGGCATTGGGGTTCTGGTTATGGCTGTCGCAGGGCGTGGGGGCAGGGTTGGTGGAGGGGCTGTGCGCGTGGCAACAGTGGGTCGCGCTCACTTTCAGCGGTGGCTGGGTTCCAGCCCTGCGCGTGGTGAGTCTGCCCGTGTGGGCGGTAGTTGGGTTCTATGCGGGTGTATTGCTGCTCGCCCCCGAACCGCCGCTGGGCGAAGCGGAGGAGTTTTGAAGTCCGTCGAGTAGAATCTTCGCGATGAAGCCTGAGGCGATAGTTGTGCAGGGAGACTGTCTCCAACAGATGGCGGAACTGGAGGCGCAGGACCACCAATTCGCGCTGACTTTTCTGGATCCGCCGTTCAATCAAGGCAAGGAGTACGCCTATTTTGACGATAACCTCCCCGACGAGCAATACTGGGCATGGATGGCGGAGGTATGTCGCGCGATTCATCGGATTACTGCGGACGGGGGCGCAGTCTATTTTATGCAGCGCGAGAAAAATACCGAACAAGTGTTGCGCACGCTGCGCGAGACAGGCTGGACGCTCCAAAACCTGATTATCTGGACGAAACGCACTTCCGCCGTGCCCAACGGTTGGCGATTCGGCAAGCAATATCAGATTATCGCATTCGCGACGAAGGGGCGCAAGCCGCGCGTGTTTCACCGTCTCCGTATCGACGCCCCGTTACGCCCTGAATATAAGCAGCCGCGTGAAGACGGAATGTTCGTGACCGATGTTTGGGATGATATTCGAGAGCTGACTTCAGGTTACTTTGCAGGCGAGGAGGCGATACGCGACAAACAAGGCGAGCGGTTTCACAAACAGCAGTCGCCGATTGCGCTCTTGACGCGGATTGTGCTGAGCTCCACGTTGCCAGGCGACTGGGTGTTAGACCCGTTTGCAGGCACGGGCACACCGGCGGTCGTCGCAAAACAACTCCAGCGCAATTCAGTCTCGATTGAGCTTGATCCGCGCAATGTGGCGTGCATCCACTGGCGGTTAGAGACGCTTCGTGAGGCGGATTCCGTGGCGGCTTTACGGCACTACTATCGTTTTACGCCAAATCTGGGGGCGGTGTGGGGCGAAGATGCCTCTCTATCGCCTGCCGTTGAGGAGCAGTTTAGTTTATTTGAGAAGGGCGAGCCGTATGGGAGTGTTTAGACTCTATACCAATCTTGCTTCCGCAAAGGTTCCGATGGGCGCGATTGCTTCTACTTGGTTCGCACTCATAGGCAGAACTCCAGCCAGTGTCGCCTATCTTTAGTTCAGGGAACTTTCTTTGAGACGCTTCCAACATCCGAGCTGCTAAGCGAAGTGTGGGGACAACTGCTCACGCAGGCAAACGTCCCTGCCGAACTGCAACGGCAGGTAATCGAATATCTGGCTCAATTAGAGCGCACTGACATCGCTCAGACGCGGCAAATCCCTAACGCCTCTATTAAGCCACGACTGCGCATCATGAGTGAAATTCAAGCGGATGGGAATCCTCATACCTACGCCGAGATTCCACCGCGCAGTGTCAACTTGATTGTGAAACCTCCTGATGAAGTTGTGGGGTCCCACTATGCTGCGCTGGAATGGTTGAAGGAACAGATGCTATGCGACGGCATTCCAACAACAGCAACACCGCAGGGCGTGAACATCGGGGCAAACAGCGTGCCAGCTAAGGTTAAAATGATTCATCACCGTCGGAACGGAAAGCACTTGGTTGTTCAAGTGATTGTGTAATACCAACTGAGGTTTCAAGGAGTGCAAATCGTCGGCGGGACGCCGACACTACGAACACGCTTCGCGTAGCGTCGGCGTCCCGCCGACGATGCACTCCTTGAACTCGCGATTGGTGTAATACCAGTTAGGGTTTCAGATGGCGTAAATCGTCGGCGGGGACGCCGACGATTTACGATATCTGAAACCTCAGTTAGTATAATCAAACGCGCCTGAGAAGTCCCGATGAGTCAGCACCAACACGGTGGGCGTTTCGGATTGGGACACGCCCCTACGCCAGATACACCGTCTTGATGTTCACGAACTCCCGTATCCCGAACAAGCCGAGTTCCCTGCCGAAGCCGCTGTTTTTGACGCCGCCGAATGGCAGGCGTGGGTCGGAAAACACGAAGTGGTTCACAAAGCAGTTGCCCGCCTCGAGGCGCAGGCGCGCCAGCTCCTCGCCTAAGCGCAGATTCTCCGTGAACACCTCTGCGCCTAAGCCATAGCTGGAGGCGTTGGCGACCTGCACTGCCTCATAACGGCTGTTCACGGGGAAAATCGGCGCGACGGGCCCGAAAGTCTCCTCCTTCCACACGGGCATATCGGGCGAGATGTTCGTCAGCACGGTCGGCGGGTAGAAGTAGCCCTTGCCGTCGGGGATTTTGCCGCCGAGATGCACGACCGCGCCCATCTGAACGCTCTCCTCCACCTGCCGATGGAGGTTCTCGCGTAGGTCGGCGCGCGCGAGGGGACCAATCTCCACCTCCTCGTCCATCGGGTCGCCCATCAGCAGGATACGGCTCTGCTCGATGAACCGCTCCAGAAACTCGTCGTAGACCAGCGTATCGACGATGAAGCGTTTGATGGCGATACAACTCTGTCCAGAGTTCTGGTAGCGTCCCTGCACGCACTGCGGGATGGCAAGATCGAGGTTTGCATCGGGGAGGATGATTGCGGGGTCGCTCCCGCCGAGTTCCAGCACGCATTTTTTGAGCGATTCGCCTGCGACTCGGGCGACTTCGCGTCCCGCACGCGTGCTGCCCGTGAAAGTGACGCCTGCAACGGCAGGGTGGCGGATGATGTCAGGGATTAGCTCCACCTCCGCGAGCACTGTGTAAAGCAGGGGGTAGTCGAACGCGGCGGCGTCGAACGCTTCCTGCAACGCGAGGGCGCACATGGGCGTATTCGGCGCGGGCTTGAGGACAACCACATTGCCCGCCGCAATCGCAGGCGCAGCAAAGCGTACCACCTGCCAAAAGGGGAAATTCCACGGCATAATCGCCAGCAGCACGCCGAGCGGCTGGAACGCCACATAGCTCTTGCGGGCTTCGGTCTCGACCTCGATGGGGCTGAGCATGCGCTCGGCGTGTTCCGCGAAGTAGTTCAGCCCGCGGGCGCACTTTTCCACTTCAGCGCGCGCCTGCTTGATGGGCTTGCCCATCTCCTGCGTAATCAGGCGGGCGTAATGCTCGATGTCCGCGCGCAGGGCGTCAGCGACGGCGTTCAAGGCGCGGGCGCGCTCGGCGAAGGTCGTCTCGCGCCAGCGCAGAAACGCCAGCCGCGCCGTCGCCAAACGCGCCTCGATGGAGTCCCAATCGTGGGATGGGTACTCCCGAATCACCTCTTCCGTGTAAGGGTTGCGTGCGATAAAGGGCATCGTCAGAAGTTCAGCGTTCGTGACACAGTAATCGGCAACTTATTAGCGTAGGCGATATTGAACCCGCCGATACGCAGCCCTGCTGTCCAGCCTGTTTTCGAGGCGTAGCCGCCTGCAAGGGCGAAGCCGCGCCCCAGACGCTGCTCATAGCCGAGCCGAATCTCGCCCTTGCCCGCGTTGTTGCCCACATCGATAAAGTCCACTGCTATTAGGGAGCCTGTTTCCAGTTCAATCGCGATTCCCGCGTTATAGGTGCGCGTGAGCGGCTTGAAGTTGAATACTTGTCCGTTGCGGTCGGTCGCCTGAAAGCGGATGTTCGGCTCCACAAAGTTCTCCACGACCAGCGCGAGGGTGTAGCGTTGGTCGCCAGTGGGACGCCATAGGAAGCCCAGGTCGACGCTCGTTGCGCTGCGCTCTAAGTAATCCCTGCCCTGCAGTTCGGGCGCGCGGGTCGCGGCTTGTCCCGCCTGCAGTTGTGCGCCGTCTGCGAAGTAATGGGTATAGTAGAACTTCAGGTTGCGCAGGCGCACGCCGACGGCGAGGTCGCCTTGCTCGGCGGGGATTCGCACACCCGTGGTGATGTCGGGCAGGCTTACGATGCCGACCGCGATGATGTCGCTGCGCGCATTAGCGGGAATGTTATTGATGTTGCCGTCGTTGCGCGCCCAGTTTTGAAGCGGCGCATTCGGCAGCAAACGCGCGTCGACAATACCGCCCACCGTGACGCCCACCCCGCTGGCGATGATTCCCAGATCGCCCGTAATCAGCAGGCGGGTATCCTCACGCGCGTATTTACGCAGGAGTTCGGCGGCGGTATCAATGTCCGTGATGCTGCCCTGCCGAATCTCCAGGTCGTCAATCAGGCTGCCGAGCGACGCGCCCTCACGGGCGAGTTCGAGGTTCCCCGCGCCAAAGCGCACTCCCTGCACAAAGACAATCGCCGCGGGGTTCTGAGCCATCTGCGCGGCGGGGCGTCGAATCACCGCCATCCCTGCGCCGCCCATCCCCGCGCGCGGCGAGCCGCTGAACGAGATATCCGCCCATAGGGGCAGAACCAGCAATCCGATAAGCCAGCATGCTATCCGTCGCATGGCATCCTCCGTAAGGAAGGAGTTCGTTTCCAGCGGAATTTTTCCTGCTGGAGCAGCATTAGGTCAGCATCATTACGGATTGTATTAGGCTTCTTCTGGTATTGCAGATAGTGTCATAGTGTATAATCTGCTTAGAGAGTGGAGGCTCACTATGGCAATCACACGCGAAACCTATGAACAACAGCTCCGAGAACATCTGCGCCACTGTCGGCAAGCGCGTCCAATCCCTGCACTTGAGATGCTCAGTCCGCTGGAGGAGGCACAATACCGGATTCTCGGCGGGCATCTCATCCAGTGGCTCCAAAGCTGGGGTCCAGGTCTGCTCAGCGAACGCGCCACGCTGGAACAGATTTTCGGGCGCGAAGCAACACAGCCGCTTATCTGCTTTCAGACCTCAATACCCGGCCTGGTCGCTGCCCAGCAGATTCTGGGCGAAGAGCATCCACGGGTTGTGTATGGGCTGTGCGAAGAGTTCAGGGCGTTTCCTATCCGAGACGAGCTGTTCCAATATCATGTGGAGTTGATCTCGCTTTTCGAGCCGGGTAATGCAGCGAAGTTCGGGGGAGAACTTGTCTCGAGGTATCCGTTGCGCGAGGGTGAACAGTATTGGTTTCACTATGACGAAACGGTTTTGGGAAACTTATTCGCTCGGGGCTGTAGGCACTTGTGGAAGTGGGACGGCAAGCAGCTGACGCTGCTGGAGGAGGCGTTTGAGCGGTGGCTTTCGTGAACAGTATTATCGCCGAATTCGTATCAGATGTGGGTTATACCATTTCGCGGAGCAGATATCGTATGTCGTTGGCGGGGACGCCGACGCTACGCGGGGCGCGTCCGTAGCGTCGGCGTCCCCGCC
>CAYYCA010000081.1:0-8289 GCA_964470265.1 uncultured Fimbriimonadales bacterium
TGACGCTGCGCCGCCCGAAACCGCTGATGCCCGTTGCCAATCGCGCGTTTCTGGAGTATCAGGTGGCGCAGCTGAAAGCCGCAGGCGCAGATGAAATCGTGTTCGCCACGAACTATCTGGCAGAGCGGATTGAAGCGCACTTTGGCGACGGCAGTCGGTTCGGCGTGCGGATGCGCTACGCAGTGGAGACCGAGCCGCTGGGCACGGCGGGCGCGATTCGAAACGCCGTGGAGGGCTTGCCCCCCGACCGCGCGATTGTGTTCAACGGCGACATCCTGACCGATTTCGACATCGGCGCAATCGTGCAGCGGCACATCGAGAACCGCGCGCAGGTGACACTGACGCTGTATCGCGTGCAACGCCCGCACCCCTACGGCGTGATTCAGGTCGCCGAGAACGGGCGCGTGCAGGCGTTTATCGAGCCAACCGAAGAGCAGAAACGCGCCGCTGATAGGGGTGAGCCGATGGAGGGTACCGATTTCATTAACGCGGGGATTTACATTATGGAGCCAGAGACGCTGGCGCGAATCCCCCTGCGCCCCTGCTCGATTGAGCGCGAGTTCTACCCGCAGATACTGGCGGAGGGCGTTCCTGTGTACGGCGTGGAGGGCGTGGGCTTCTGGCTGGATATTGGACGCCCCGCGCAGTATATTCGTGCAACGCGCGCCCTGTTGAGCGGCGAGGTGAAAACCGCCCTGCCCCCTGCGGGCTACTGCACGGAACACGGCTACTGGCTGGGCGCAGAGGCGCAGATTGAATCCGACGCCGAGATTGAGGCGGGCTGTCAGGTGGGCGACAACGCCTGCATCGAGGCGCGTGTGCAACTGAGCGGCTATACAGTTATCGGCGCGGGCAGTTCGGTAGGCGGCGGCAGCACCCTGCACGGCTGTATTCTGGGCGAGCGTGTGCAAATCGGCGACGGCTGCCATCTGGTGGACTGCATCATCGACGATGAATGCGTGATTGAGCCGCATGTACGCCTGCGCAACGCCGTGCTGGGGGCAGGTTCAGTGGTGCGCGCCTACAGCACAGCGGAATAGGTATGATTCCGCAGGTGGTCACGATGACTCTCACAGGCGTAGTACGCGGCAACACGATTATTCTGGATAGCGAGCCGAACCTGCCCGACGGCGCGCGCGTATCGGTGGAAATCAAGCCCCTGCGCCCCGCACACAATCCGTTCTGGGGCAGCTGGCGCGAAGAGGCGGATCTGCTGGACGAGATCGAGCGGGAGATTATGGAGGAACGCGCTCGCTTCAGATTGCGAGATTTCGATGGAAAAGGCGCTGATTGATACGGACATCTGGTTCGATATCCTACGCGGCGTGCGTCCCAAGGTGATGGAGTACGCTGATGATTATCTCGCAACTCATGGCAATTTCACTATTTCTGCGATGACAGTTGCGGAGTTCATTCGCGGGATTGTACGCCGACACAACCCGCGAATCTTACAGAAATGGCAAGAACAGATGCAAAGTCTCGAAATTATCCCTGTTGATGCTGCCGTCGCTGAACTGACAGGTACGATATTAGCGCGTTTGGACGATCTAGGCACACCCATCGGCTCAATTGACCCGTTCGTCGCGGCGACTGCTATCGTCCACGAGCGCGTACTGGTGACGGCGAACACGCGCCACTATCAGCGTATCATAGACGCGGGGTTCGCGCTACGGATGGCGAATTGGCGAGAGTAGATGTCGGAGGACCGTTTCTGGCTGCGTGGGTGGTACCGAAAGTATTATCTCGAAAATCCTGTAGGATGGCTACTGGCGAAGCTGGAGACGGAATTGCGTCTTACCAAAGCGGGCGCGCCGCCCCCCGCCGAAGCAGGCGCGCCTGAGCAACGCTATCGATACCTGCTAAACGCTCACGGTTCTCCTCAGGCGGGGATACGCTTTTTCCTCTGGTCAGACGAAAAGCAACTGGAGGAAGCGTTGAAAGCGACGTGGCATACGCCCTCGCGTCCGCAGGTCGCCTTGTCTGACCAGCTCTATCTGGCAGCGGCGGCGTTAATCTGCGCGACTGTGTTGCTCATCTTTTACGCGCTGCGCTTCCCGCGCCCGATGCTGGATGTGGGTTTTTGGGGCGGGGCGTTGGCGTGTGTGGCGTCGCTGCTGCCGATGACAGGGGCGATGCGCGTAGTGGTTCTCGCGCCGCAGGTGCTGGCGCAGGAGTCGGGGCTGTATGTGGGGCTGACGCGCCTACGCGGGCGGGACATAGTGCAGGGCGCGCTGGCGTTCGCGTTGCCTCGCGCGGCGCAGGCATCGGCGATTTACGGGCTGCCCCTGCTGTTTCTGATCGCCAATATCGCGCAGGGCAAGCCCTGGGTAGCGGTTCCTGTAGCGCTGTCGCTGTGGGCGTATGGCGTTGCGCTGGTTCCGTTATGGGTGGCACTGGCGTTGTGGGCGGGCTATGGTGCAGCGGCGCAAGGGGCACGGGATGCGGGCGCGTGGGCGCAGGCAGTGAGCTACATCCTGCTGAGCCTTGCAGTGGCGGCAGCGGGTGCATATGGCGCAGCTTCGCCCCTGATTGTGCAGCCGCCGCCTATCCACGAGTGGCTCCAATCGCCCGCCCTACTGCTGAGCTTTGCGCCGCCGTTGCCCTTCGCCAGCCTGTTGAAAGTCGCCTATCAACCGCTGGGAAGCCTTACTATGCTTCTGCCGACGCTGCTGCTGGGGATTGTGCTGCTGCGCCTTGCTGAACGGACGCTGGAGAGCGGCTTACGGCGACGCGAACGACTTTCGGATCCTGAGGTGGAGGGGTGGGAGTAGTTCTGCTGGACGCATGGCGCGTGCTTTGGCTGGAGGCGCGACGGTATCGGCGGTGGCGTCCGCTGCGACGCTGGCTGGCAGGCGCGGCGATGCTGGGAGTATTAGGAAACCTCGCGATGGTGGGGCTTGGGGGCTGGGTGGGTCAAGTGCAGGAGGCTTCCACGCGCCAGATTTTGCAACGGTTCCTGTTCGCCTGTGGGTACGCCCTACCGACAGCAGTGGGGCTTGTCGCCGCGCTGAGCCTCACGCCTCGCCTGATAGCCGACCGCACTCGGCGCGGCGCACTGACCGATATCTACCTTACGGAGCTGCACCCGCTGGGAGTGGTGCTGGGCAAGTTAGGAGCGGTGATGGGGCTATCGGGCGCACTGATGCTCACGGCGTCGCCCGCGTCTGCGCTTGCAGCGGCGGCTATGGGCGTGTCTTGGCAACAGTGGCTGCAAAGTTTGCTGATGGGCTGGGTTGCGCTCCTGTTGCCCGCGGCGCTTGTAGCCCGTCTGCAGTGGCGCACGGTTCCAGAGCTGGACGCGCTGCGCCGACGCGCGTTTGCTCCAGCGCCGCTTGGCGCGACGCTGCTCACGCTTGCTGCGCTCCTGGTGTATGGATACCTCTACGGCGCGGCGCAGACGCCTGCAGGTTGGGCAACGCTGATGCTAAGCAGCCTGCTGTTGCCGTTCGGCGCGGCGATTTATGCAGGTTCAGTCTGGACAATCGGCGGATTGAGCGTGCCTGTCGCGCCCACTGCGGCGGCGATTGTGCTGTTGGGTGCGCTCACGCTGGCTCTGGCGACAGCGCAGTGGCTCAGCTGGTGGTCGGCGCGGGGGTATCGGCTGCAGCGCACGCTGGGTGGGTTGACCTTTCTGGGGCTGGTGAGTTTGGGCGCGGCGTTCTGGGCGGAGGTGGGGGCATTGCCGCCGCGCGTTTACTTCTACGGCTTGCTGCTGGCAGGCGCGCTGGGCTACTATCTGGCGCGGTTCGCGCTCGGCTTCCATGGCGTTAGCAAGCCGCTGTGTCCGCGCGACGGCTTCGGGGGTATCGGACGCGAGTGGGTACTGTTCTGGCTGAGTGCAGGAGTTATATACGGGGCGATAATCGTTGCTCGTGGTGTGTGGCTGCCGCCGCTTTGGGCGATTGCCGTCGCTTTCTACCTCTGGAGCATCTTAGTGTGGGTGCAGTCGCTCTCGCTGGGCGTCATACTACACCGTCGCGCTCTGCTGTCCGCTGACGCCCCACCCTCGCTGCGTGAGCGAATCGTCTCTGAGGCGTGTCCAGTTGACCGCTCTGAGACAGCGATGCTTATTTCAGCGTTTATCTCCATCTATATCCTGTCGTGGGGTTTTAGAAACCCTCTCTTGAGTTTCCTCCTGTATTATCCGCTGTTGATAACCCCGTTGGGTGGGCTGTTGCGCTACGATTTTGCGCCGTGGGCGTATGCGCTGTACGGGATGTACGCGCTATGCATGGCAGCGCTCGTCGTGCTTTTGAAACGGCAATCGTGGGAGCGCTATTGCAGCTGAATCACGCCCAGATCAATCTCCTGAGTCAGGCTGGTCACCGTCACCGTGCGCTCGGCGATGCGGCTCCCTTTAGTAAAGACCAGCCGATACTGAGCGGGCAGCAGCCAAAGCTGGAACGCCCCGTTTGCCTGCGAGAGAATCACCGACTCGTTGGGGACGGACGCGCCAGGCGGACTGTAGATATCGATGCGCACGCCGACGGCGTCGCTCGCAGGCACTTGCACAACGCCGCGCACATTGCCCGGCTGCCCGGGCGGGTTGTCGTCGGTCTGGCGGAGCAGGAGCAGGTCGCCCACATCCATCACGCCATCGATTACGGGCGCGTCTGCCAGAAATCGGCGGGGGATGTAGCCGTCTTTTTGTACCTCGCCTTCAGGATCCAGTATGCCTTGCGGGTCATAGGCGACTCCGTTAAGCGTAAACCGCCCTGTAGTTGAGTTGCTCAATGCGCGTTGCCCCAGCAAGGCGATGGTCGCATCGCCGATAGGCTGCTGCGTGAGCGCGTCCACGATGCGCCCCTGCACTGAGATGGTCTGTGAGCCGACATAGAGGTCGCCCAAGTCCACGGTTTGCCCCGTCTGCAGGGGGGGCAGGTTGAAAGTGAAGTCGGGCAAGCCGGGCGTGCGCACGATGAGCTGCGTGGCGTTTAGAGGGACGCGCAGCTGGAACGCGCCCTCCTGGGTGCTGGTCTGCACACGCTGAGCGCCGACGATGACCGTAGCGGGCGGGTTCGGCGGCTGTCCCGTGCCCACCAGTACCACGCGCCCCTGCAAAAGCGCGGACGGGCCGAAAGAACCGCCCCCGCCGCCGCAGGCGGAGAGACCGAAAACAATCAGTAGGCTCAGCAGGCTCAAGAGTGTTCTCATCGTCTTTCACCGTGTAATCACTATCGGGGTCGTGGCGCGGGCGACGCGCCCATCGCTGTCGACGGCTTCGATATACGCCATGTAGCTGCCTGGCGGCAGGGCGCGCTCCTGCGAGTCGCGTCCGTTCCATGTCAGGCTCTGCACGCCTGCGCCCGCGGCGCGACTGGGCTGCAGGACACGCACAGTCTCACCACGTACGGAGCGTATCTCCGCACGCACGGTCGCCTCGCCCGTGAGCTGGAACTGAATCGTCGCTTGCCCGCTACGCGTGGTCGTCACGGCGAGGTTCGTGATGCGCACCGGCGCGGCGACACCCGGCTCGATGGCGACGCGCAGCGTCTGCGCCTCGGCGGGGGTGAACCGATAGAACTCGCGCTGGCGCATGTCAATGCGCTCGCCTGTGATGGGATTTTCCAGAACGATTCGCCACCGGCGCGGGGTATTGGGGGGGATTCGCCATGTCAGCGTATGTTCGCGGTTCGGTTCAGCGGGCGCGACCTGCAGTGTCCACTCCTGTTTGCCCGCGTTCGGTTTCACGGACTGGGTCAGCAGCCGTCCGCCGTCGCCCTGCACGCCGAACGCGCTCATGCCGGGCAATGCAGGCGGCGCGTCGTGGTTATAGGCGTAGCTGCGCGTGCGCACGGCGTTGTCCAATCCCAGCGTCACGACGCCACCGCCTACTGGCGATTGCAAAATCAGCTCCATCGCCCATGCAGGCTCGCTCTGCGCCGCGCGGGAGCGTCCCGTTCCCCCCACAGGCGGCGGCACAAGCAGCGTCACGCCTTCTGGACGCAGCACGCGAATCCAGTAGGCGCGCCCCGGCTCCAGCTGCGTCGCCTGTGTGTAGGTTCCGAACGCGCCCAGCGTCCACACGCGACTGCCCACCAGCGGCGGCTCGCCTCCGACCGACTCCGTCGCCGTCTCCCACGACACAGGCGAACTGAACTGATGCACCACCTGCAGGCTGCCAATCGGCACAGGCTCGTTGAAAGGAACGCCGACGAGGTTCCAGCCCGGCTGCAGCGCAATCGCGAAGGGGCGATCCGTCGGCGCGGGTTCACCCTGAATCGTGACATTAATCGGATTACTCAGCTGCAGGAAGTAGCCAATCCCAGGCGCGGGAGGCGGCGTTGCGGGATAGTAAACGTAGTTGAACTGCTCCTGTCGCCACTGAGCGAGGCGCAGCTGGCTGGCGGGGATGTTCAGCAGCTTCGCCATGTCAGGCTCATAGGGACGCAGGGGCAGGCTAATCATATGCAGTCCCGCCGCGCGATTCAGGTTGAAGCTGCCCGCCGTGGGGTTTAGATACACCTGCACATAGTGAAAACCGACGCCCGTGTTGGTGCGCCAGACGCCCACCTCCGCCCCCTGCGCGTTGAAAAACCGCAGCGTCGCAACGCGCTCGCGCGATAGCGTCTCCGCACTCAGTGCAAACCCAAACGCCCCCTTGTCCACCGTCGCAGAGCGCGTCTCTGTGCCAATCTGAATCTCCACTGTGCCGTTCTCCAGTCCGAACACCACGCCGAAGAAGTTGTTGCGGAAGTTCGTCCCTTGCACCTTGCTGCTGGGGTAGTGGATGCGCACACCCTCCGTGCCGACGCTGAAATCCACCGCGAGCCGCTGGTTTGCCGTCTCCGAGCCGACAAAGCTGGGCACAACCGCCCCCGTGCCGACGCGGATGTCCACCCGCTCATACTGCGGCGAGAGCGTGAGACGGTTGAAGTTGTAATCCCAGTAGATAGGGTAGCAGGTTCCGTTCAGCAACGCCTCGTCCCAGCCCGCGCCGACGCGCGTGGTTTGAAAATAGGTGAGGAACACGGTGAACACCGCTTGCTCGTCGGGCTGCAGCCCAGAGGCGTAGGGGAACATCTGCGCGTGCAGTTTGCGTCCGTAGGTCACGCTGGTATCCAGAATATATTGCCGACGCGCCCACTGGTCGAACGGGACGCCCTCCACCGTCGGGTTCGGGTTGCCTGAGACGGCGGCGAGGGTCTGCTTCGCGAGATTCAGCAGCGCCGCCGAGTTCCCCCGCAAGTTGGGAGTGTAATTCTGATAGTATCGCTGATTGAACTCGCGGAAGAAGGTGGGGTACTCGGTTGCCACCTTGAGCCACATGGAGCCAGCCATCTGATAGCGCACGAGCCATAAGCCGCCCGTGGTGCCCCCTGCAATCGGCGGCTGACGCAGCGACGGCGCAATGAAGCTCGGACTGCCCAGCGTCGGCTGGTTCCATGCGTCGTAGTAGGGGCGCGCGTCGTAGGTGTTGTCCAGCGTCTGGTCGATGAAGTCGGGATTCAGCCCTGCGAGGCTGCGGAACGCGGGGCTGCGGGCGATGCGCGTCGTCACAGCGCGGGCGAAGCCCTCTTCCCATACATCATAAAACGGCGCAACATCGGCGTGGAACGCGCGTACAATCAGGTTCAGCAGGTTCACCGCCGCCGCCTCGCGCGCGTTGTAAATCGGGAACAGGAATCGGTTGTTGCTCACATCGTAGATCCCGCCCACCACTGCGTCGCGGTCGCCGATTTCGTCATCGTAGTTCACCACCTGAATCGTGAGCGTACGCGCAGGCTTGCCGTATTCCGCTTCCACCAGCGCGGGCGCGGCGTTCAGGACGGTCTGAAGCAGCGCCTTGTACGCCGCAGGGAACGGGTCATCGCCGTCCACAATCTGAAAAGTGAGCGTCCCGTTGCCCAGCCCATCCGAGCGGGTTCGGGAAGGCAGAATCAGCTCCCCGTTGCGCCGCAGCACGACCGTGTGCAGGATGGGCAGGCGGTAATCTTCAGGGAGCAAGCCGAGCTGTTTGTAAAGGCGGATTTGCGCCCGCGCCCCCTGAATCTGCGCGCGGGTCGCCCGCTCCACATGCGCCCGAATCAGGCGGTCAATCGCTTCAGGCGAACGCCCCACACGGTCGATATCGACGACAATCACATTCTGCGGACCGTTGCTGACCGTTTCGAAGGGGCGGTTCACGATATTGCGATAGACCTGCGCCTGCAGCGACGCGCCCAGCAAAATCGCCAGCGCTCCGACCATCCATTTCATCCCTGCATTCATCGTTCCCTCTCTTAGACGCGCGAGTACGGCTTGGGTTTTAGGGCGACTATTTCAAAGCCCCATAAAGATACCCGAAGA
>CAYYCA010000082.1:0-8279 GCA_964470265.1 uncultured Fimbriimonadales bacterium
CGCGGCTACGACCCCCATGTGGAGATTATGATCCCGCTGGTGGGGCATGTGAACGAGTTGAAACTCGCCCGCGAGCATCTGGAGCGCGTCGCCAAAGAGGTCATGGAGCGCGAGGGCGTGCGCGTGGACTACAAGTTCGGCACAATGATCGAAATTCCGCGCGCCGCGCTGACCGCCGACGAAATCGCCCAGTACGCGCAGTTCTTCTCCTTCGGCACGAACGATCTCACGCAGACCACCTTCGGCTACAGCCGCGACGACGCCGAGGGCAAGTTCCTCGCCTACTATGTGGAGCATAAAATCCTGCCCGAAAACCCGTTTGTCACGCTGGATCGCGACGGCGTGGGCAAGCTGATTCGGATGGCGTTTGATTTGGGCAGGGCGGTGCGCCCCGATTTGAAGGTGGGCATCTGCGGCGAGCATGGCGGCGACCCCGCTTCGATAGAGTTCTGCCACGAGGTGGGGCTGGACTATGTGAGCTGTTCGCCGTTCCGCGTGCCGATTGCGCGTTTAGCGGCGGCGCAGGCTGCCTTGCGCAAACGCGTGCAGATTGCAGTGGATAAGTAAGCTCAGGGCGCGACCACGCAGTTGTCAATCAGGCGCGCCCTGCCGAAAAAGACCGCCACCGCAATCAGCGTCGGACGCTCGAGACGCTCCACAGGCTGGAGCGTTTCGGCGTCCACCACTTCCACATAGTCGATTCGCGCCAGCGGCTCGGCGGCGATACGCTCGTAGACGCCTTCGCGTAGTTTGAGCGCGTCGCGTTCGCCGGATTCCACCTGCGCCTGCGCCCACTGCAGGCTCCGGTACAACACTGTCGCCGCCGCACGCTCGTCGGGCGTGAGGTAGACATTCCGCGAAGACATCGCCAGCCCATCCGGCTCGCGCACTATTGGGCAGGGCACAATCTCAATCGGCAGGTTCATATCCTGCACGAGCTGCTGAATGATGCGCAGCTGCTGGTAGTCCTTCATCCCGAAGTAGGCGCGGTCAGGCGTCACGATGTTGAACAGTTTTAGCACAACGGTCGCCACGCCCTCAAAGTGCCCCGGACGCGACCTGCCGCACAGGGGCTTGGAGAGTTCCTTCACGCGCACTTCCGTCTGATAGCCCGGCGGGTACATCTCGGACACATCGGGGTAGAAAACCGCCTCCACACCGACCGATTCTGCCATCTGGCGGTCGCGCTCGAAGTCGCGCGGGTAGCGGTCTAAGTCCTCGTTCGCGCCGAACTGCAGCGGGTTGACGAAGATGCTCACGATGACCGCGCCGCCGTCGGCTTTGGCGCGGCGCATCAGGCTCAAGTGTCCCTCATGGAAATAGCCCATCGTGGGCACGAAGTGAATGGCGCGCCCCGCCGCCCGCTGGCGACGCGCCCACTCGCGAACCTCGCTGACCGTGCGCAGAATCTCCATCGTTATCGCGTCTTCGTGACTTTCTGCAGTCCTCGCGGCTGGTCGGGGTTCAGGTCGCGGGCGAGGGCGAGATGATAGGCGAACAGCTGTCCCGCGACAGCGTACACAATCGGCGAGAGAGTTTCGGGAACGCTCGTCGGCATGGGGATGGGCGTGCGGGCGAGGCTCAGAATCTCCTGATCGCTGGCGAAAATAATCGTCTCCGCGCCGCCCGCCCGCAATTTCGACGCGCTTTCCAGGGCGGTGGGGAAGGTCGCCCCATCGGGCGCGAACAGCAGACACGGAAAGCCATGCTCAATCAGCGCGAACGGACCGTGCATAAAGTCAGCGACGGAGTACGCTTTGCACATCACATAGCAGGTTTCGATCAGTTTCAGCGCGGTTTCCTGCGCCGTCGCCTGATTGATCCCGCGCGCCAACGCGACACACTCGCGCATATAGCGGTAGCGGTCTGCAATTTCCTGGATGCGCGGCTCGGTTTGCAGGACCTGCTCGACCTGCGTCGCCGTCTCGTGCAACTGTTGAGGCGCGTGGGGGTGATTGCGCAGGGCTTCGGCGAGTAGATAAATCACAGCGAGCGTGCCCGTGTAGGTTTTGGTGGCGGCGACGCTCCGCTCCGCCCCCGCGCGCAGCAGCAGGGTAAAGTGGCTGGTCTGGGCGAGCGGCGATTCGGGTTCGTTCGTAATCGCGAGCGTGAACGCGCCGTTCGCTTTTGCGTGCGCGAGATACTCTACCACATCGGGCGCCTGACCCGACTGCGAGATTCCGACCACCAGCGCGCCTTGCAGGTTCAGCTGCGCTCGGTAGAGCGTGACGACCGACGGCGCAGCCAAGCCACAAGGCATTCCGAGCTCGATTTCAAATAGATACTTGAAATAAGCGGCGGCGTTGTCCGAGGTGCCTCGCGCCGCCAGAAAGACATACTTCAGATCGTGGTCGCGAATCTGCTGGGCGACGGTCTGCGCCGCGCGCCAGCCTTCATCTGCGATTCGGCGCAACACCTCGGGCTGCTCGCCAATCTCCGAGCGCATCAGGTAGGACATCGGCGGATATTGTACCTGCTGAGGGCACTTGCGGCGCTCGGAAGAACAGGTTCACTTGGGCGCGAAAAGCGGCGTCACCCCAAGCGCAGCAGGGAATCCCGACTCCAGACGGAAATGCAATTCTATGCGCTACACGGAGCAACTCTGGCAATCGATTGCGCCCATCTATGACGCGATTTTGCGTCATCCCTTCCTGACGGGGCTGACGGACGGCAGCCTCTCGCAGGAAGCGTTCGAGTTCTATGTGGTTCAGGATGCGCACTATTTGCGTTATTATGCGCAGTGCTTGAGCCTCGCTGCGTCGAAGGCTCCCCGCGACGAGTGGGTCGTGACCTTCAACGAGCATGCGAAAACCGCGATTCTGGTGGAGCGTTCCCTGCACGAGAGCTTTTTTGAGGAGTTCGGGCTGACGCCTGAGCGGGTGTATGCGACGCCGCTTGCGCCCACCTGCGTGGCGTACACGCACTATCTGCTCGCCGTCTGCTATGCTCGCCCGTTCCACGAGATGCTGGGCGCGCTGCTGCCCTGCTACTGGATTTACTGGGAGGTCGGCAAGGAGTTGGAGAGGCATGGCTCGCCGAACCCGCTCTATCAGCGATGGATTGACACCTACGCCTCAGAGGCGTTCGGGAGCGTCGTGCGCGAGGTGCTGACCATGACCGATGCGATTGCGGAGGAGCTTACGGACGCACAGCGTGCGGCGATGCAGCACCACTTTGTGATGACCAGTCGCTACGAGTGGATGTTCTGGGATATGGGCTATCGGCGAGAGCAGTGGCCTGTTTAAGGCGCGCTCCACACCTTTTCGAGGGCGGTGTCGACCTGCAACGCGCGTTCGCGCAGTTCGAACGCGCCCCATTTCAGCAGAACGCCCTCGCTGGCTATAATGCGGTCTTCGCGCGACTTCCAGAGGATGCGCCCCGCCTCTAAACGCGCGTCGTTCGTTTTGGAGACGGCGACCACTTTGCCCCACGCTTCCACCTCGCGCGTGTCGGCGTCGGCGCGGGCGTAGGGCGCGCGAAACTCCAGCACGGGCTTGCCGTCGCGATAGAGCCAGCCCCGCACCTGAAACAGCGTCCCCTCCACCTGCTCGCTCCTTGACTCTGCCTTGAGCGACCGAGCCTGCAGTTTCCAGAGCGTGCGTCCCTGCTCGTCCTGCTGTTCGAGGGTGGGCTGAACCACCTCGTAGCGGGCGTCGGGCAGACTGACGGACGATTCCTCGCGCGGCGGCTCTGGAGGCGTCGGCGGGGCTTCCCGAG
Source organism: uncultured Fimbriimonadales bacterium (assembly GCA_964470265.1). GTDB lineage: Bacteria > Armatimonadota > Fimbriimonadia > Fimbriimonadales > GBS-DC > GBS-DC. The sequence continues at coordinate 3,718 of CAYYCA010000082.1, forward strand.
CGGGCTGGCAGGCGGAGAGAAAGAGGAGGCAAAGAGACAGAGCAAGCGCCCAGGAGTAGTAGGCTTGCACGGTCATTACCTCGCCTGCAGCGCGAGCGGGATGGGCTTGCCCCGATGCTTCCCGCGCAGCTGTCCACATGCGGCGTCGATGTCGTGCCCCCGTTCCACGCGCTGCGTGACTTCGACGCCCGCCGACTCCAGAATCGCACGAAATCGGCGCACCCGCTCCGCCCCAGGACGCTGAAACTCGTCGGGCGTGGGTACATAGTTGAACGGAATCAGGTTCACTAAGCAGGGCACGCCCTTGAGTTTCTTGGCGAGTTGCTCCGCGTGCCTGGGCGTGTCGTTGACCTCGCGCAGGAGCAGGTATTCGAAGGTGACGCGCCGTTTCGTTTTCTCGAAGTAGTCGCGCGCCGCCTGAAGCAGGCTCTCCACGCCCCATTTGCGATTCACGGGCATAATACGGGCGCGCGTCTCGTCGTCGGGCGCGTGGAGCGAAATCGCCAGCGTAATCGGCAGGTCATAGTCCGCCAATTCGTAGATTTTCGGCACAATCCCGACGGTTGAGACGGTCATGCGTCGGTAGCCAATCCCCACCTCATCATGCATCAGGCGCAGCGCGGCGACCACATTTTCCAGATTCAGCAACGGCTCGCCCATGCCCATCAGCACCACATGGCTGATGCGCCGCTCGCTGAGCCGTTGCAGATGGAGCAGCTGGTCCACCACCTCGCCCGCCGTGAGGTTGCGCGTGTAGCCGCCCTGCGCCGTGGCGCAGAACCGACAGCCCATCGCGCACCCTACCTGTGTCGAGAGGCATACTGACACCCGATCCTCGTAGGGCAGCAGCACACATTCCACCTCGTTGCCGTCGGCAAGGCGCAGCAGGCACTTGACCGTGCCGTCTTTGGAGCGTTGCGTGAGGCTGACGGCGTTGGGGCTGACGACGGCGCGTTCGTTGAGCCGCGCACGCAGGGCAGCAGGCAGGTCGGTCATCCTGTCGAAGTCTGCCGCCGCTTTTTCGTAAATCCATTTCGCAAGTTGCGTCCCCCGATAGGCAGGCTCGCCCAGTGTCTCGCTCACCCACGCCCGCAACTGCGCTTCCGATAGCCCCACCAGAACCGTTCTGGTCTCCTCCAGACGCTCCACGGGGTGAATTGTACCTGCTCAGGCGGGCGCGTCGAGCTGGCGATAGGCATCAAGGTCTTCCGTCAGCACGACGCGACGAAACGCCTCGCGCAGCTCTGGGTTGCGGTGCATCAGCCGCGCGATTACGACTTCGTCCAGAATCAGCTGCGCCACCTCTATTCGCAGTTCGAGGTCGTCCTGTAGGAGTTCGGGCAGCTGCTTTAAATCCTCACGGGTGAACGACATATTCCACAGGGGATTTTACCTCATTCTCTTCCCCATCAGGGTACACTCTATTCGATGGATCTCAGCACGCTCAACCTCGAACAGCTCGAAGCGGTGTTGCACAAGGACGGTCCGTTGCTGGTGTTCGCGGGCGCAGGGTCGGGCAAAACGCGCGTGATTACCTACCGAATCGCGCATCTGATACGCGAACACGGCGTCTCCCCGCGCCATATTCTGGCAGTGACCTTCACCAATAAAGCCGCCGACGAGCTGAAAGAGCGACTCGCGCACCTGCTGGAGGGCGACGAGGCGCGCGGATTATGGGTCGGCACTTTCCACGCTGTCTGCGCCCGCATCCTGCGCGAGAGCGGACGCGCCATCGATATCCCCCCCAACTTCGTGGTCTACGACGACGGCGACCAGCTCGATGTCGTGCGCCGCATCCTGATTGAACTCAACATCGACGAGAAGCAGATGAACCCACGCGCGATTCGCAACCAGATTAGCCGTGCGAAAGAACGGCTCATCACCCCCGACGAGTATCGCGAGAGCGCCAGTGACTATTTTGAACGCATCGTCGCCAGTGTGTACCCACGCTATGAGAGCTATCTCCGCGCCGCCAACGCGCTGGACTTCGACGACCTGATTAATAAAGTCATCGAGCTGCTGGAGACCAAGCCCCACGCCCGCGAGCGGTATCAGGATCAGTTCCGCTATATTTTGGTGGACGAGTATCAGGATGTGAACTATGCGCAGTATGTGCTGACGCGCCTGTTGGCGGGCAAATATCGCAACCTGTGCGTGGTGGGCGACGACGATCAGGCAATCTACGGCTTTCGAGGCGCAGAGGTGGAGCTGATTCTGCGCTTTGAACAAGACTTCCCCGACGCAAAGGTGGTCAAACTGGAACGCAACTACCGCTCCACGCAGATTATTTTGGACGCTGCGTTCAAGGTAGTCAGCGAGAACAAGTTCCGCGCGCCCAAAAAGCTCTGGACGGAGCGTAAACACGGCGCGCCGATTACCATCAGCCCCGCCCGCGACGAGGAGGAAGAGGCGCGTCTTGTGGCAGACTATATCCTCCAGCAGGTGCGTCTCGGCAAGCGGCGGTTTGGCGACTTCGCCGTGCTGTACCGCACGAACGCCCAATCCCGCGCGTTCGAGGAGCGGTTCATGCGCGAGCGGATTCCCCATCGGCTCGTGGGCGCGCTGCGGTTCTACGACCGCAAAGAGATTAAAGATGTACTGTCCTACTTGCGCCTGATTGCCAACCCCGACGACTCGATTAGCCTGTTGCGCATCATCAACACGCCGCCGCGCAAAATCGGGCAGGCGACCGTCAAACAGGTACAGACCCACGCTTCAGAGTGCGGAATCAGCCTCTATCGAGCGATGACCGATCCACTGCTGTTGCAGACCTTGCCGAGCAGTATGCAGAACGCCCTGCTGGGGTTCGTGGGCATGATTGAGCAGCTGCGCGAGTACGCCGAGATGCACCCCCTCAGCGCGACGCTCAAGGAGACGCTAAAACAGACGGGCTACCTCGCGTGGCTGGAGCAGAAGAGCGATGTGGAGTCGGTCGATCGTGCGGGCAATGTGCGCGAGTTGGTGAACATCGCGATGCGCTTTGAGGAGCGCGAGGCGACGCGCGAACCCGACCCCGACGAACCCGAACTCAGCCCGTTGATGCGCTTCCTGCAGTATGTGTCGCTGGTCTCGGACTTGGATACGCTGAACGAGCGCGACGATCAGGTGGTGCTGATGACGCTGCACGCCGCCAAAGGGCTGGAGTTCCCTGTGGTGTTTCTGGTGGGGCTGGAGCAGGGGCTGCTGCCGCACGCGCTGAGCGAGACCCCACGCGAGATTGAGGAAGAGCGCAGGCTCTGCTATGTGGGTATGACCCGCGCGAAAGATGAGTTGCACATCACCTATGCGCTCACGCGCGGCTCATATGAGGGGCGGCGCAGCCAGATCCCGTCGCCGTTCTTGCGAGCGTTGGCGGACGAACCCGCGCCGACGCTCTATCAGGTGATGTACGGCGCAGTGGCTCCGTCGAAGCCTGCCTTCAGCGCGCCGCCGAAGCCCCTTGCTAAAAGCGCAAAACCGGCCCCCACCGCGCCGTTTCTGCCCGGGCAGCGCGTGCGCCATCCCGAACTCGGCACGGGCATCGTGGTCAAAGCCGCCGATGTGAATGTAACGGTGATGTTCCCCGGCAGCACGGGCATGCGCACTTTTCCACTATTGAACTGCCCACTGGAGGAGGCGTGAGTTGGGCGTCGGGGTATCCTTCTCTCCATGCCCACCGACGCCATCACGCGCTACTTGAGCGACATCGAAAACCTGCAGACCGAATCGGCGCGGTCGCACCGATTCGCCCAACTGCTGCAGGAGCTGTTCGGCACGGAACTCGGCTTCATCGAGCAGTACGCGCAAGGCATCGAGCAAATCGTGCGCACGCGCCACAAAGACCGCCTGCTGCGCGGACAGGTGGATAACCTGTTCGGCAACCTCGTGATTGAGTTCGAAGCCGACTTGGAGCGCAAGCGCGCCGAAGCCGAAGCGCAACTCGCCAAGTATGTGCAAATCCTGTGGGCGGAGGAACCCGACGAACGCAAAACGCCCTACCTGTGCCTGGCAACCGACGGCGTGCGGTTTGCGGTGTATACGCCGATTGCCCTCACCCCCAGCCCCTCTCCCACGGCGTGGGAGAGGGGAGCCGAGAGTCCGCGCGTGTACAATCCGAGCGAGGGTGAGCGTGCGCCCGCCCTCACCCCCAGCCCCTCTCCCACGGCGTGGGAGAGGGGAGCCAAATCCCCCCTCTCCCACGCCGTGGGAGAGGGGGGCAAGGGGGGTGAGGGCGTCTTTCTCCACCTGCTCGAAACCCTCGACTGGCGCACGCTGGAACCCGACGCCATCTACCTGTGGCTAGACCGCATCCTGCTCCGCCGCGAACGCCTCCTGCCCACCAGCGAACTCATCGTGCGCGAGTTCGGACTGCACAGCCACGCCTACCGCACCCTCAGCCAGCGCATGCTCGCCTTCTGGCAACGCCACGCCCACCAGCCCCACTACGCCGTCCTCTACGACGGCTGGGCAAAGTATCTCAGCATCGTGTACGGCGCGCCGCCCAACGACCCCGAACTGTTCATCCGCCACACCTACCTCGCCACGCTCGCTAAGCTGATGGCATGGCAACGGCTGAACCAGTA
>CAYYCA010000083.1:0-8274 GCA_964470265.1 uncultured Fimbriimonadales bacterium
TACTTGAAACCTCAGTTGGTATTATACTCGCTCCGCCACGCCAGAAGCTATCTGGGAGCTGACTTGCTGGGCAGATGTCATAAACTCGTCATCGTTCCACCCAGCTTCCTCCCCAATCGGGATTCAAGCGCGGGCAGGGGCGACGCCTCCCGTTCAAGAGGGTGATTGGGAAAGAGGATTGCAGCATTGAGGCGGTTCATGCAGGATTTTTGCATAGGGCGTCATAATAGAAGCTATGCGCCGATTGCCTGTCGTGTGGCTTTTGGGGCTGTTATGCCTTGCATCTATCTGGGCGGACGCGCCGAAACTGCAGGCGCGCGCGGCGATTCTGATGGACGCTGAAACAGGGCAAGTCCTCTACGCTAAAAACGCGCACAAGAGACTGCCCCCGGCCAGCCTCACGAAGATTATGACCGCGATTCTCGTGCTGGAGCAGTGCAATCTGGACGATGTGGTGAAAGCCTCCGAGCGCGCCGTGAACACGAAACCCAGCTCGATGAACTTGCGCGTCGGCGAGCAGGTGAAGGTGCGCGATTTGCTGTACGCCCTGATGCTCCGCTCCGCAAACGACGCTGCCGTCGCCTTAGCTGAGCATGCCGCAGGCTCCGTCGAGGCGTTTGCGCGACTGATGAACGAGAAGGCGGGGGAACTCGGCGCGAAAAACACCTACTTTGTGAACCCACACGGCTTGCACGACCCGCGCCACCTATCCACTGCCTATGACCTTGCGCTCATCACGCGCTATGCGATGGAGAACGAAACCTTCCGCACGATTGTCAAGACGCCCTATTATATCGTAGAGCGGTCGCACAATCAGGAAGACCTGTGGATGGTGAACAAGGCGAAGTTTCTGAAGGAGTACGCCTATGCCGAGGGCGTCAAGACGGGCTACACGAGACCTGCGGGCTTTTGCTTTGCAGGCGCGGCGACACGCGATGGGCGACGGCTGATTAGCGTCGTGCTGAACAGCCCCCAGCGCGAGGCAGATACGATTGCGCTGATGGAACACGGGTACAAGGACTGGGAGCGCATAGAACTCACTGCGGGCGCAATCGTGGGCGCGGCGCAAGCGAAGAACGGCGATCCTGAGCAGGTTCCTTTGCGCCTTGCCGAATCGCTGGTCTGGGTCGCGCCGAAGGCGCAACGGGCGCGCTACCGCTGGACAGTGCATGCAAAACCCCTGAACGCCCCCCTGAAAGCAGGCGACTCAGCAGGCTGGCTGGTGGTCTATCGCGATGAAAAACCCCTGCTCAAAGCCCCTGTGGTAGTTGCCCACGATGTGGCGCGTCGGTTCAATCTGCCTGCGACGATAGGCAGGATGATTGGGGTAGGGCTGATTCTGGGACTCGTCGGCTGGCGGCTCCGAACGCGCCGCCAGCGACTTGCACGGGTATACCGTCGACCTATCCGCGGCTGGTAGCCCGCTCCTCCGCCTTTGGCTCGCGCACGCCGAGAGTGTACGCTAACAGCGCGGCGAGCGCGACCGTGCCCCAGAGGAACTTCGTCCAGCTTGGGAAGGCGTAGAACGAGAAGAACGCCTCCGTGAACGCCGCGATAAAAATCAGCACAATCGAGCCAGCGAGGATCCAGAAGGCGTCGGGCGCGACCTGTCGCACGGCTTCTGAGCGCGTTAAATCGCCCGGCGCAATCATCGCGCGTCCCAGCATCAGCCCCGCCCCACCGCACAGAAACACTGCGCCCAGCTCGGGCACGCCATGCGGATAAATCGAGACCAGCAGGAAACCCAGCTTGCCTACATGGTACATCTCCCCTGCCAGAGTCCCCAGCAGGAAGCCGTTGGTAATCAGCAGATAGACCGTCGGGATTGCCCAGAACACGCCCAATCCGAACGCCAGCATCGCCACACGCGAATTGTTCACGAAGTAGAAACTGCTCATCACGGTGGCGAAGCCCGTCTCGCCTGGCTGGTACTGCTTGCCCGACTTCCAGTGTTCGAACACGGGACGCCACTGCGGATCGACCAGCGTTGGCGCAATCGCGGGGTTCGCCAGAATCATCACGAAGGGGATGAGCGCGCCCAGCAGGGTCAACGCGATTGCCAGCCATACATAGCGATGGCGTCGGCGCACGGCGGCGGGGAACGAGTACCAGAACCGCTTCAGCGCGTTTTTGACGCTGCCGCGCTTCGAGCGATAGAGGATCCCGTGCGCGCGCCCCAGCAGGCTGTTGAGATATTCCACCACGCTGGCGTCCGCGCCCTGCTGCCGCGCATAGGCGAGATCCGCCGCCGTCTGCCGATAGAGCCTGCCCAGCTCGTCTAACGCGGCACGATCCAGCCCCACGCCTCCCGACCAGCGCAGAGCGTCCAGCAACTGCTCAAACCGCTGCCACCGCTCCTTCCGACGCTCCACGAACAGACGGACATTCATACGCGCCCCTCACACAATTCCCAGCTGCTTCAATACATCCCACACAGGGGGACGCTCCCACAGCCAGCGTACCTCCAGCCAGAACCCCTCCAGCACGCGACTGCGATACACGCCCTCCGAGCCGCTCATCACAATCCGATACGCCCCGCTCTCGTCCAGCAGGAAAAACTCAGCGTACCGACGCTCGGGGTCAATCACCCAGTATTCCGGTACGCCCGCCGCCTCATATTCCTCCAACTTCGTCAGCCGATCCACATTCCGCCGCCTTGGACTGACCACCTCCACAATCAGATCAGGGACGCCCTCAAAGTATTGCTCTGTAAATGCGCCCGGATTACTGTTGAGAATGACCACGATGTCGGGTTCACGAGCGACGCGCTTGCCGTTGGGCAGGGTGAACCTGACCAGCAAGGGTGGATGGTATGTTTCCCCTAATCGATGGTAGTTCATCCAGGCACTGATAATCTGATAAAGGAAGCTATTCGCCTTTTGATGTTCCACAGAGACTGGTATTTTCAGAATTACCTCCCCGTCGACCCACTCGGCGTGGGTGTCTTCATCGAGCCACTCCAGAAACTCTTCGAACGAGACCCTACCCTGCGGCGGCGTGCGAGTCTCGGCGTAGATTGGCTGTTCCATCGTTCTCACCCTGTGGAAGGATACCCCAACAGGTACAATCGTGCGCATGCGACCATTATCCCAAATTGACCGCGAAGCGTGGCGGTTTATCAATTCGGTCAGTATCGTGACGGTGTCTGTAGACGGCGTGGTGAACGCGATGAGCGCGGAGTGGTGCGCGCCCGTGTCGCTCAAGCCGCCGCTGATTGGCGTGTTTGTCGGCGAGGAGCGATTCACGCGCCCCCTAATCGAAAAAGCGACGACTTTCGGCGTGTGCCTGCTTGCCGAGGATCAGGCGTGGATTGGGCGCGTGTGCGGCAGGTACTCAGGTCGCGAGGTCAACAAGATTGCCGAGTTCAACCTCCCCCTTGAGCCTGCGCTCTATATTGAAGCCCCGCTGATTGCAGGCGCGGCGGCGCAGTTCGAGTGTCGCGTGCTGGATCGGCGCGTGTACGGAAGCCACATGCTGGTCGTCGGCGAGCCATTGCGGGCAGTGGGCAACCCCGAAAAACGCGCGATTGCCTACTCGCGCGGACGGTTCTACCGACTGGGCGAGGAAATCGAGGGATAATACCAACTGAGAGACTGTTTAAGAAATCGGGGCGTGGCGCACAGAAAATCAGAATGGACGCTTTTAGGCAGACGGCTGAAGCCGTTCCTGTGCAAATGAAGCCCGCCTGCGCGGGCTTAAGCCGACGCAGGTCGGCTTCGTTTGCACAGGAACGGCTTCAGCCGTCCATTTCTTAAACAGTCTCTCTGAGGTTTCAAGTAGTGCAACTCGTCGGCGGGACGCCGACGCTACGAACGCGCTTCGCGGCGTCGGCGTCTCGCCGACGAGTTGTGGAAGCCCCATCCGCGAAACCTATCGCTTCCTGAAGTTCACAATCGTCACGCCCTCGCCGCCTTCGGCGCTGGGAGCGTGGTGAAACGAGCGCACTTGCGGGTGGGTTTTGAGGTAGCCCCAGACCATGGTGCGCAGTGCGCCTGTGCCCTTGCCGTGCTGGATGCGCACGCTGTCGTAGCCCGCGAGGAGCGCGTCGTCGAGGTATTTCTCCAGCAGGGGCTGCGCCTCGTCCACGCGCAAGCCGTGCAGGTCTAACTCCAGCGGCACGGGCTGTGCGGGGCGCGGTTTGCGCACGCGCACGGCGGGTTTCGGCGCGGTGGGCGTCTCCAGCGGCTCCAAATCGCTCACGGCGACGGGGATGCGCAGCTTGCCGACATAGACCTGCGCCTGATTGCCGTCGGGCAGTTCGGCGAGCGTGCCCGTCTGTCCCAGACTGCGGATGCGCACGCGCATGCCGACTTCCCAGGTCGGGGCGGGGGCAGCAGGGGTTGGGAGCGTCGGTTCTGTGCGCTGGGCGGCGCGGGCTTTGTCCATCAGCGTCGTGAGTTGCTCGCGGAGTTGGGCTGTCTGCTTGTTTTCGCGCGACGCCTGACGCAGCTGGCGCAGAATCTGCTCGGCTTCGGCGCGAAGTTGCTCCAGGTACGCCTCCACCGCCTGCTGCGCGCGCTGTTTCGCCGTGCGTTTTTCCTCTTCCAGCGCGGCGCGCTCCGCGTTCAGCCGAGCCTCTTGCTGGGCGAGTTCAGCGAGTTTCGCCCGCCATTCGGCTTCCGCTTGCTCCGCGGCGCGACGGGCGCGGTCTAAGTCCTGAATCATCTCGGTCAGGCTGACCTCTTGCGCGCCCAGCGACTCGGTCGCCCGCCTCGCCACGCGCTCGGATAGCCCCAATCGGCGCGCAATCTCGATGGCGTGGCTCGCGCCCGGCACGCCCATCAGCAGGCGATAGGTGGGCTGCAGAGTCTCCAGGTCAAACTCCATCGCGGCGTTGATGAGTTGTGGGTGATGATAGGCGAAGGCTTTGAGTTCGCCGTAGTGGGTGGTGGCGACGACTCGCGCCTCGCGCTCCAGCAGCGTCTGCAGAATTGCCCGCGCGAGCGCCGCGCCCTCGGTCGGGTCCGTGCCTGCGCCCAACTCGTCCAGTAGCACGAGGCTGTTGCGCCCCGCCTGCTCCAGATAGCGAATGATGTGGCGCATGTGCCCCGAAAAGGTCGAGAGCGACTGTTGCAGGCTCTGCTCGTCGCCGATGTCGGCAAAAACGCCGTTCGGAATCGCCACACGCGAGTTCTCCTTCGCGGGGATGTGCAGTCCCAGCAGGCTCATCAGTGTCAGCAGCCCCAGCGTTTTCAGGCTGACGGTTTTCCCGCCTGTGTTCGGACCTGTAATCAACACGCCGAGCCACTCGCGCCCTAACTCGATATCGATCGGCTTGACGATTTCGCGCGGGATCATCGGGTGGCGCGCGCCGCGCAGCTTCCACACGCCCTCCGTGTTCATCTGGGGCATCGTGCAGTCCCAGTCCAGCGCGAGCCTGCCCGCGGCGATGATGGCGTCAAGTTGCGCGAGCGCGTCGACGGTTTCCCAGAGGGCGGGGGCGTCCGCCTCCACTGCACGCGACAGCCCGTACAGGATGGCCTCTATCTCCTCCTGCTCGGCGGCTTGCAGCTCGCGCAGGCGGTTGCCAAGCTCGACAATCGCTTCGGGTTCGACGAATAGCGTGGCGCCGCTCGCGCTGGCGTCGTGGACGATGCCTTTTACGCGCCCCCGCGAGTCGCTGCGCACGGGCAGGCAGTAGCGTCCACCCCGAATCGTGTAGTGGGGTTCTTGCAGAGCGTCGCGCAGGCTCTGGATGAGGCGGTGCAGCTCTTCGATGATGCGCTTATGCAAGCGTTGCTGGTCGCGGCGCAGCTGCGCGAGGCGTTCGCTCGCGCTGTCCAGCACCTCGCCCGATGGCGAGATGCACAGCCCGATTTGCTTCTCCAGCGCGCTCAGCGTGTGCAAGCGTTCGGCATGGACGGCGAGGCGCGGGTAGCGCTCGGCGCGGGGCAGCAGATGGCTCTTATACAGGCGCGCCCCCTGCAGCAGTTTCTGAATCTGGAGCAACTCTTCGGGGCTAAGCACGCCGCCTTTCTCAGCTTTTTGCAACGCGGGGCGCGGCTCTGGAACGCGCAACGGCGGGGGCGGCTCGCGCATCAGCAAACGCGCCGCATCGTCGGTCTCCTGCAAGCGCAGGTTCACCAGAGCCTCGTCGCGGCTTAGCTCCCGCGCCAGCGCATACTCGCGTCCGAACGGCGTCTCGGCGCGCCGCGCCCACTCGTTGCGCACATAGTCCAGCTCCAGCACCTTGAGCGTATGCCCGTCCCAGTCCACACAAGGATTGTACCAGACACGAATCAGGTACAATATCTGCTCGGAGGCATCCTATGAACACGCCTGCAGAGCTGCGCTACACACGAAGCGATGAATGGGTGCGAATCGAAGGTGAGATAGCCACTGTCGGCATTACCGACTACGCTCAGTCCGAACTGGGCGATATCGTGTTTCTGGAACTGCCCGAACCCGGACGCTATTTGCAGACGGACGAGACCTTCGGCGTGATCGAATCGGTCAAAGCGGCGTCGGATCTCTACGCGCCCGTGGAGGGCGAGGTGGTGGAGGTCAACGAATCGCTTCAGGCAGCGCTGGAGACCATCAATCAGGATCCCTACGGCAAGGGCTGGATGATTAAAATCCGCATGAAAGACCCCGCGCAGGCGGAGAGCCTGATGAGCGCGGAGGAGTATAAAAACTACCGTCAAATCTGAGGTTGATTTATGCGCTATATTCCCCACACCGAGCAAGATATTGAGCAGATGCTTCAGGCGATAGGCGTCGCCTCGATTCGTGAACTGTTTCAGGACATCCCCGACGACCTGTATATCGAGGGCGGTCTGCCTGTGCCTCCGGGTTTAGACGAGCATGCGCTGTTCAAGCGGCTTAGCCAGCTCGCCGCGCGCAACGCCGACAGCACGCGCTACATCAGCTTTTTAGGCGCAGGCGCGTATGACCACTTCATCCCGTCGGTTGTGGGCGCGATTATCAGTCGGGGCGAGTTCCTGAGCGCGTACACCCCCTATCAGCCCGAAGCGAGTCAGGGCTTGCTGCAGAGCATCTTCGAGTTCCAGACGATGGTCTGCGAGCTGACGGGGATGGATGTGGCGAACGCCTCGATGTACGACGCTTCCACCGCGCTTGCCGAATCCGCGCTGATGGCGTGCAACATCACGGGGCGTTCCCGCGTGGTCGTTTCGCAGGGGGTGCATCCGCACTATCGGCAGGTGTTGCGCACTTATCTGTGGACGAACAGCCGTCAGCTGGTCGAAATCCCCACGCGCGAGGGGATTACGGATATCGACGGACTGCATGCCGCGCTGGATGAGCAGACCGCCTGCGCGATTCTGCAATATCCGAACTTTTTCGGCTTGATTGAGCCGCTTGCGCCTGTTGCGGAGGCAGCGCATCGGGTGGGCGCGCTCGCGATTGCGTGCGTCGACCCGATTGCGCTGGGCGTGTTGAAACCGCCGGGCGAGTATGGCTACGACATCGTGGTCGGCGAGGGGCAGGGGCTGGGCAACGCGATGGGATTCGGCGGACCGATGCTGGGGCTGTTTGCGTGTAAGCAGGAGCATCTGCGGCGGATCCCTGGGCGCATCGTGGGGCAGACCACCGACGCGGAGGGCAGGCGCGGCTTCGTGATGACCCTGCGCACCCGCGAGCAGGACATCCGCCGTGAGAAAGCCACTTCCAACATCTGCACGAACGAGGCGCTGTGCGCCTTAGCCAGCACGGTCTTCATGGCGGCGCTGGGCAAGAGCGGGTTCCGCGAACTCTCCGAGACCTGCACGCAGAAAGCGCACTACGCCGCCCGCTTGCTCACACAGATTCCCGGCGTGCGCCTGAAATATCCAAACGCGCCGTTCTACAAGGAGTTTGTGCTGGAACTGCCGCGCCCCGCGCAAGAGGTCTGCGATGTGCTGCTGCAACACCACATCATCGCTGGGTTGCCCCTCGGCGACTACGACGCCTCGATGCAGAACGACCTGCTTGTGTGCGTCACGGAGACCCGCACGCGCGAGGAGATTGAGGCGTTTGCGCAGGCGTTGCGGATCGCCCTGTAGAAGCAAGTAGCCGCGAGGCACAATACCAACTGGGGCTTCGAGTGTCGCAATTCCGCCCTCACCCCCTGCCCCCTCTCCTGCCACGCGGGAGAGGGGGAACTCGCAGCGCGTTGCAGGCGTGCGACTCCCCTCTCCCACGGCGTGGGAGAGGGGTTGGGGGTGAGGGTGAAAAAAAACGGGCGCGCCGCCTACGAAGGTTTTACGACACTTGAAACCTCGATTGGTATTAGAGCGTGTATATAAAGTACCGCTTGAAGTTTTCGCGATTACT
>CAYYCA010000084.1:0-8193 GCA_964470265.1 uncultured Fimbriimonadales bacterium
GGCGGGGACGCCGACGCTACGCAGGACTACTTCGTCGGCGGGGACGCCGACGCTATGCAGGGCTACTTCGTCGGCGGGGACGCCGACGCTACGAACGGGCTCGTAGCGTCGGCGTCCCCGCCGACGATTTGCGACTTCTGAAACCCCAATTTTTTCCTCAGAACCCCGTCGGATCCCACTCCAGCTGAACCCCCTGACTGCGCAACAGGCGTTGATATTCCTCCAGCAGCGCAGGGGTTTCGTACACCTGATGCGGCTCTGTTCCCCGCGTTGCGCAAAACGCCGCGAGCAGCCCCGCCGACTCGCCGATATTCCATTCTACAGGGTGTAGCCGATAGCAGCCGTTCGTGATGTGCGTGGTGCCGATATTCTTACAGGCAGGCAGCAGGTTCCGCATGCGCACAGGTATCAACGCGCCCAGCGGGATCTGGAACGGCAGTGTTTCGATATCGATGTAGTTGTCGCCGCCCGTGCTGGGGTGCAGATCGATGCGGTAGTGCCCCACCCCCACGCTGTCGTGGAACGGCTCGGCGAGTGTCTCACCAGGACGACACGCCGCGCTCACATGCTGCTCCAGCACAGTGAACCGCGCCTTGATGCGCCGCGATTCGCGCACATAGACCTGCTGCGCCATTCGATACAATGGTTCAGCTTCAGTGCCCGTGATGTCGGGGCGCAGGTGCAACCCCGGATAACCTGCGCCGCCGTCGGGACGAGGAGCCTCCGTCTGCAGCCAGTAGAGCAAGCATCTGGAGAGTTCGTAGGCGGCGGACTTATGCGAGGTCGACGCGCCCGGAATCTCGCGATTCGCGAAACCGTAGGCGGAGGGGACGGCGTTCGGGTCAGGCGAGTGGTACCGATGAGGGTCTTCTGGCTCCTCGCCCAGCGGCGGGTAGAGCGGCCCCAGAAAATAGTCGTTCTGGGGCCAGTTCACAATCGTCACGGGTTCGGGCGCAAGTTCTGGCGGGTAGAGGCTGGGGTCAATCACTTGCCGATAGCGGAACATCGCGGGCGTCCCGTCCTCGCCGAACAGGCTCAGGCGGCGCGGTTCGAGCGTGATGGGGTTCACATCAATCCAGCTGAGAAACGGCGCGTGCCAGAATGGAGGCTGAAACGCTTTCCAGAAGTCGTAGCCGCTCGGCTTTGCGCCCACATAGTCGCCTTTCGGGTCATAGCCCATCGCGAAGCACCAGGTGAACGCCTGCATATTGGCGGGCTGCGGTTCGGGCTTGGCGTGCGGCTCGCCTGTCTCCCAGTGCGACTCTGCGCCCGTGACATACTCCATCTTCGCCATCGGCAGCAGCTCGCCCGTGTCGGTGGCGTCTAAGATATAGCTCGCCTCGACATAGAGCGAGGCAGGGTGGTCAGGATAATAAAACAGCGCGCCACGCACGCGATCGCCCTCCACATCCAGCGCGTGCAGGCGGAGTCGCTCCACCGTCAGGTCGCCGCGCATCTGGGGATACATCAGCATCGCCTCCAGCACGGTTTTGGCGATGCGCGGTTCGCAGCAGAGCGCGCTGACCCAGCCCCCGCCGGGGTTCAGATACGGCTCGGCGCGGGCGGCGTCGGCGAGCGGGTAGTAGCGCCGATAGAAGTCGCGGATTGCTTCGCGCAGCTGACGGTAGCGGCGGGTGCAGCCCTGTGTTTCGATCCAGCGATGTTCGTCGGGGGGAACCGCCTGCGCCGTGAGCTGCCCGCCAATCCACCGGTCAGGCTCAGTTGCCAGCAGCGTCTGCACGCCGAGCGAGGCGCACGCCATCGCCGCCGCGCAGCCGCCCAGACTGCCCCCTACAATCAGCACATCCACTTTCGCCTCGAAGTCGCCGCGCATAAGCTCCATCCTGTCAGATTGCCATCATACTTGCGACTTCTAATTTGCGCAGGTCGATAGTCTTCGTCGCTGTGTGGATGTATTCGATGGGCACGGCGACGAGCCGCCCACCTTCCACGCCCACCATTTCGTTGGTATGTCCGTCCAGCAGGCGTTGCACTGCAAGCACGCCCAGCTGCGTCGCCAGCACGCGGTCGAAGGCGGTAGGCGAGCCGCCGCGTTGCATATGCCCCAGCACGAGCGCACGCAGGTGATACGGCGTATGTTCCTGCAGGAACTTTTTCACATCCTCCGCCCGCGCCGCGCCCTCCGCCACGACGATAATACTGGAGGTCTTGCCCCGCTCATAGCCCTCGCGCAACTTGTCCAGCAGGTCCACCAAGTCGTACGGCACTTCGGGGATGAGAATCGCCTCCGCGCCGCCCGCCAGCCCCACCTCCAGCGCAATAAACCCGTTCCGTCGCCCCATCACCTCGATTACGAACACGCGGTCGTGCGAGTAGGCGGTGTCGCGCACCTTGTCAATCGCCTCCAGCGCGGTGTTCACAGCAGTATCGAAGCCGATGGAATAGTCCGTGCCGGGGATGTCGTTGTCGATGGTGCCGGGCAGCCCCATGATTTTCACAGGGCTAATCTGGCTCAGTTCCACGCCCCCGCGCATCGAACCGTCGCCGCCGATGATTGCCAGCGCGTCGATGCCGTATTTGTCTAAAATCGTCGCCGCCTTTTGCAAGCCTTCGGGAGTTTTGAACTCCTCGCATCGGGCAGAGCGTAATATCGTGCCCCCGCGGTTGATAATCCCGCCCACCGAGAGCGTCGTCATCGGCTCAATCTCTTCGTTCAGCAGCCCTGCAAAGCCGCGCTTGATGCCGTACACTTCCAGCCCGTGATAGATCGCGCTGCGCACAATCGCGCGAATGGCGGCGTTCATGCCGGGCGAGTCGCCGCCGCTCGTCAGTACCCCAATCCGTTTGATGCTCATAGCCCCTCCGATTTTTAGAGTGAGGTTCCTCGCTTCGCTTGGAATGACAAAGGCTATTTCAGTTAGTAAAAGATGTCATTCCGAACGAAGCGAGGAATCCGCCGCGAAAGTGGGCTTCCGTTTCTCCAGAAAGGCGCGAATACCCTCCTGCCCCTCGTCGCTGACGCGCAGTTCGGCGATTCGGGCGACGGTCAGCGAGCGCAGTTCGTCGGGAGGCAACACCAGCGCGGCGTGCAAGAGCATTTTCGCCGCCGCCATCGCGTTCGGGCCGTTCTGCAGCAGGTTCTGCACGACGGCGTCGATCGCCGCGTCGAGTTGCTCCGCTGCGACAACCCGCTGAACCAGTCCGATGCGCAGGGCGGTCTCGGCGTCGAACCGTTCGCCTGTGACGAACAGGGCGCGAGCATGCCCATAGCCGATTTTACGCAGCACATAGGGCGTAATCACTGCAGGAATCAGCCCCAGTTTCACCTCGCTGAAGGCGAATTTGGCGTCGGACGCGGCAACGGCGACATCGCATACGGCGATTAGTCCCGCGCCGCCGCCCATCGCCGCGCCCTGCACACGCCCCACGACTGGCTTCGGGCATTGGTCAATCGCCTCGAACATGCGGGCAAGCGCGCGGGCGTCGTTTAAGTTCTCCGCGAAACTGTAGCCCACCATCTTGCCCATCCAGTTCAGATCTGCCCCCGCACAGAACGACTTGCCCGCGCTCTGTAGAATCACCACGCGCGTTGCCTCGTCCTCACGGAGCGATTCGAACGCCTCCGTCAGCTCGGCAATCAGCGCCTCGTTGAAGGCGTTATGTACCTCAGGGCGGTTCAGCGTGATGCGCGTAATCGGCGGCGTGCGCTCGATACTTACAGTTGTCGCCATCCTTCCACCTCGTTCGGCTGCCAGCCGTATTTGCCCACAAGGGGCACGAACATGCACTCGCCGAAGGTTTTCGCGCGAATGCGCGTCCCGTGTTTGGTCACGCGCGTCAGGAGTTGATACTCGCGCGACCCGAGCGGCAGCAGAAGTTTACCCCCGTCGGGACTGAGCTGGTCAAGCAGGGGCTGGGGAATTTTCGGGGGCGCGCCTGCCGTGACCAGAATGCGGTCATACGGCGCATAGGGCGGGAAGCCACAGGTGCCGTCGCCGATTACGAAGGTAATCGGGGGAAGGTCAAGTGACTGCAGGTTGCGAAACGCCTGCAGCGTCAGGCGCGGGAATCGCTCGATGGTGGTCAGGCGGGCGCAGAGCCGTCGCAATATCGCCGTCTGATAACCCGACCCCGTGCCGATTTCCAGCACATTCTCCGCGCCCGTGAGATCGAGAATCTGCGTCATCTGCGCCACGAGCGACGGCTGCGAAATCGTTTGACCTTCGCCGATGGGCAGCGCGTGGTCGATGTAGGCGTAGTGGCGGTGGCTTTCGGGCACGAACAGATGGCGCGGCGTCTGACGCACGGCGTTCAGCACCCGCTCGTCGCGCACCCCCTTCGCGCGAATCTGATCCAGCAGCGTCTCCAGTTGCGCGGCGTAATCGACGCCATCGACAGGCATAAGATGGTGGTTCGCCATCGTGGGGGGAGATTCCTGTAGATTCGGGAAATTAAGAGAAGCGAATTCCGCGTCCCGCTCTCAGCCGCAACTGCGACCGGGGCGGCGGCTCAAATAAAAAATATGGTGACCCCAGGGGGATTCGAACCCCCGTCCTCCTGGCTGAAAACCAGGCGTCCTAGACCACTAGACCATGGGGCCACGCCCAGCATAAGTATACCCGACCCCTTGCGCGATTTGCAACCCTCCTTAACGCTTCGTCCAGATACGGGTATTCAGGTTCAGCTCGTCTACCACCGCCAGCGCGAATTTGATTTCCTCAAAATACTGCGCGAGCGTCGCTGGATCCAGCAGCTTGTTCGCAGGCGCAAACAGGGACGGCGGCTCGAAGTGATTGTGATAGGTCGGAATCGCCACAAACACGCGCGAGGCAATAAACGAGAGCCGAATCGGCGACTTCGTTTTCGCGCGAAAGTCGACGATGCGCCGAATCAGGCTTGGCGTCAGAATATAGCGCGCCTCAATCTGGTCAGTGGAGAACACCTTGAACTGTTTCTCGAACTCCGGGTCCTCCATTTTCACGAGTTCACCAGGTTGATTACCCAGTTTTGCGCTGAGGCTCTGCAGCCACTGTCCGAACCCGCCCAGCCACGACTGCTCCGTGTCGGGCAGCACGAGCGTCACGCCCTGAAAATGCTTGTGGAAGTCCGCGCTGATAAACAGCCCGCGAAAGATGGTAATCCACTGTTCCTGACGACGCCCTTTGCTATCGTAGGTGACCTGCTTATATTCGGTGTGCAGCTCGGAGAGGCGGATGTCGGTTTTGTCGATTACACCCTCGATGAGATCCTCTCCCCGATAGCGGTCGGGGCGCGGCGAGTTATGATAGAGCATACTGAGTTCGTACTCGCGCTCGGAGATGTACCGTTCGGGGTGATACTCCAGGTTCGGGTTCACATATTTGACGAGGCGGGTCATCACGCGCCACTTGAACGCTTTGCGCCACGCCTCCGCTTTGCTGGCGTAGTCGACGCCGATGACAATCAGCGCGACGACCAGCGGCGCGAACGCCCAGCCCCCCACGCGAAACAGCGCAAGCACGAGACTGAGTAGCCCGCCAATCACCACGCTCCAGAGCGTAATCTGCGCGAACTGGCTGACCTTCTGCGTGCGCTCCTGCTCCAGTTCGAGTAGCAGCGGCTCCAGTTCACGCAGCGCCTGAACGGGGCTGGCATTCATTGCTGGAACAGCTGCGACACGCTGGGCGTGGCGCGTTCGGCTTCTTCGGCTTCGAACACCGCGCGGCGTTTCAATCCCATCGTGGACGCGACGAAGTTGGTCGGGAACATCTCAATCGCGTTGTTGTAGTCGGTCACGGCGGCGTTGTAGGTGCGCCGGGCGGCGGCGATTTGCTCTTCGATCTCGTTCAGCGAGGCTTGCAGATGCATGAAGTTTTCGTTCGCGCGCAGCTGGGGGTAGTTCTCGACGGCAATCATCAGGTTGCGCAGCGCGCCCGACAACGCCGACTCCGCTTGCATCCGCTCGCTTTCAGACAGATTGGGGTTCAGAGCGCGGCTGCGCAGCTCGGTAATCCGCTCCAGCAGCCCGCGCTCATGTTCCATATATTGCTTGACCGTCGCCACAAGGTTCGGGATTAGGTCGTGGCGTTTCTTGAGCTGCACATCGATCCCGCTGTAGGCGTACTCGACCTGGTTCTTTTTGCCGATGAGCGAGTTATACAATACAGCGTAGAGTATCGCCGCGCCGAGTGCGAACGCGCCGACGCAAATCAGCCCTGTAATCAGTTCCATTGGTTCCCCTCCGTATCCCGCCTCTGATACGCACAGATGGTGGCGAGAGTTCCGCAGGAGTGTACCATAAAAAACGCTAACACCCGCCGCCGAACTCGAACAGCACGGACAGCAGGTCAGCGTCGTCTACAACGCCATCCTTATTGATGTCCTCATGGCGTGTGTAGCCCGTGCCCGGCGTGCCGAAGGCAAACAGCACATTCAACAGGTCGCTATCATCGATGCAGCCGTCGCCGTTAGTGTCCCCGAAACGCCATGTGTCCAGCAGGAACGCCTCGTATCGCTCCGCCGCCGCGTTGTAGCCCGAGCCGACGATGTAGCGTCCGTCGGGCGAGACCGCCTGCGCAGTCAACAGGAACGAGCCTTCGCTCAGCAAGGCGGCGTACACCTCGTTGAGATCTTGCACCCCTGCTTCGGGCGTCCAGCGGCACGCCCGATAGGATTGCAAATCTGTCCGTTGACTTTCGCCCACAACGATGCTCCCATCGGCGGACACGCCCCATGCGGTACTGTCGCCGCCCAGCGTGTCCAGCTCCTGCATGCCGGTTTGCGCTGTCCAGCGGAACGCGCGCAGCTGGTTCTGAGCGTTGAACGCTCTGCCCACCACCGTTGCGCCGTCCCACGAGACTGCCAGCGCGAGGCTATTCCCACCGCCCGGCAGCGTGCCCAGATTCTGCACGCCCGTTTGCGCTGTCCAGCGGAACGCGCGTAGTTGATTGCTAACGGGCGCGAGGATTCCGACCACCACTGCGCCGTCAAAAGATGCGGCGCGCGCCGTCCGTGCGCTGAGTACCTGCACCGTACCGTCTACCCAGCGCGCCGCGCCGCTCCGCTCGCCCACTACCACGCGCCCATCCGCCGAGACGCCGAACGCGCGACTGGGGCTGCCCAGCGATTGTGCGCCCGTCTGGGGCGTCCATACAAAGCCTTGCTCGCTGTCGGTCAAGCGGGGCGACCAGAAACCCACCACGACGCTTCCATCCGCCGAAACGCCCCGCGCCGAACTGTTCCCGTCGAACATCACTGGCATCTGGATAATCTGCAACGCGCCGTTGTGCCAGCGAAACGCGCGGTCGCGGGCAATACTGTTAACGCGAACCTGCCCCACCACGGTGCGTCCATCCGCTGAAACAGCGTAAGCGAGACCGCTGCTCAAGCCATCGCCGCCAATCCATGTCAACGATTGCGCATGAATCGAAGCGATTGCGCTCAGCCCCATGCCCAGCGCAAGCATCCATCTCAAGCGACCCACCACAGTTCGCATCGTTCAACCTCCTTCAGATTGAGCGCGTTGCTCAATCGCAACACCGTGGAATTAGACACTCCATAAGATTCCCTGTTTCTCGCTTCGCTCGGAATGACATAACCTCTTTGTAAATGAGTCTTGTCATTCCGATCGAAGCGAGATATCTCAGCTTGAGGCACTTGTGAGGATTCTGTGAGTTTCGAGCGTTATACTATGCCCCAGACTTCGCAACATGCGAGTTCGGGAGAAAAAAATGAAGAATTACAGGTTTTTGGGCTTAAGCGTAATCGCGTCGACGCGCGGGGTACTTGCGCTCTGCAGTATGCTGATAACGGTTTCGCTGTACGCGCAAACCACATGGATCTGGCAGCCGCAGTGCGCCAGCAACCAGAACGACTGGTTTACAGTCTGCACCGGTCAGGTATGTTCCTCAAGCCCTTATAATGTCTTCCACTACAACAACTGGGGTCAGGTTTCGTGTGGACCGGATGGGTTGACTTTTCCAGGCGCCGGCGACGATGTCCGCTTTCTGGCGGGCGCGGACGCCAGGCTTCTATACCGCCCTGTGAATGTGCGCAGCATCCTTGTCGCCGAAGGAGCAGTTTTTGGCATGAACGGTCCCACGCTCGCCCTGTGGGATCCCGCGACGAACGCGCCCGGTGCGATTACCAATCGCGGCACGACGCGGTTCGAGGGCGGCAACACCACGATGCTCAGCTGCCTTTTCCTGAACGAAGGCGCGCTGGAGGTGACTGGCTCCATCCATTTCAGCAACG
>CAYYCA010000085.1:0-8137 GCA_964470265.1 uncultured Fimbriimonadales bacterium
AGAGGGCAGAGACAGATTTTTCTCGAACCCCCTCCTTGAGGTTCCCCCTACTGCGTAGGGGGAACCGCCCCCTGCTTGGTTCCCCTCGCGAAGCGGGGGGAACCTAAAGGAGGGGGGAATGGTCAGTTTATTATTCAACCCCCATTACAGAGAGGGGGATAGGGGGGTGAGGTGAGCGAAATCCGGAGCGTTCGGGGGGTAGGTGAACTCAAGTGTTGTACCCTTATCAGCCTGCCCCCTCTCCCACGCTGTGGGAGAGGGGCAGGGGGTGAGGGCAAACAACAGCGGGCGCGCCTCCAACGAAGGTTTCACGGTATTTGAAACGCCGATTGGGAAGTACCTACCGTACAAAATCATCCACTTGGTGCGACGGCATTCTTGCCATCGCACCCAGTACTTCGCCTCTCGTGATTATTTGGATGTTCTGCCCCCCTCGTTGAGGCCCCCCCCGCGTCGCGAGGGGAACCGAAAAACTCACTCGGTTCCCCCTACGCAGTAGGGGGAACCTTAAGGAGGGGGTGAGTGCCTGTCTGGTCAACTATTTGTTCAAACCCCAAAGTGCCTCAAATGTGAAATCGCCCTGTTTTGGTACGATGGCGTCCCTTTGCAGACACACCGTCGCCTGCCCGCTGCCCCGATACCGCCCGACGACAATCAACGGGTCGCCTGCGCACAGGTCGGGCAGCTCCACAGAATGCAAATCGTAAGCCCCAACATCCTCGATTCGAAGGCGCAGGTTGGTCAGCAGGGGCAAGTTGATTTGGTCATGGAATTGCGAGACTTTTGCCTCAATATGCCCGTCAGGGCGTACATACTCCGACGCGCCGCGATGCGCCTCTGCGAGCTGGTCGAGCCGATGCTCATTCACATCGTCGGCGACGCTGAAGTTGAATATGTGGATGGCGCGGCGTAGACGCTTCACGGGCTTCGGCGTTTCAAAAGTTGAGGTAGACTCTTCCCTGTGATACCCCTTCTGATTGCGAAGAAACGCGACGGCGGCGAGCTGAGCCGTGCAGAAATCGAGCAAATCGTGATGGGCTATGTGCGGGGCGAGGCGCCCGATTATCAGGTCGCCGCGTGGCTGATGGCGTGCTACCTGAACGGCTTATCCGACGCCGAGACGCTCGCCCTCACGGAGATTATGGCGGCGTCGGGGGAACAGTTAGACCTGTCGGGCATCGGCGCGCCCACACTGGACAAGCACTCCACAGGGGGCGTCGGCGATAAGACGAGCCTCGTGCTAATCCCCCTGCTGGCGGCGGGCGGGATTGCGCTTGCCAAGATGTCGGGGCGCGGACTAGGCTTCACGGGCGGCACGGTGGACAAGCTGGAGAGCATCCCCGGCTACCGCACGGAACTTACGGCGCAGGAGATGATAGCGCAGGTGAAACGCATCGGCTGCTGTCTCGCGGGGCAGTCGGCGAGCCTCGCGCCCGCCGATAAACTGCTCTATGCCCTGCGCGACGCCACCGCCACCGTGGAGAGTATCCCTCTCATCGCCGCGAGCATTATGAGCAAGAAACTCGCGGGCGGGGCGCAGCATATCCTGCTGGATGTGAAGGTGGGCGCGGGCGCATTTATGCCCACGCGCGAGCGCGCCGAAACGCTGGCGCAGACGCTCATCCGAATCGGCGAGGGCGCAGGCAGGCGCACCCACGCTGTGCTGACCGACATGAGCCAACCGCTCGGCTACACCGTCGGCAACGCCTTGGAAGTGCGCGAAGCCATCGAAACCCTCCACCCCGATGGGCGCGCCCACCCGCGATTCCGCGAGCTGATTCTGCACCTCGCCGCACAGGCGTTCACGCTCTGTGGGCTGGAACCTGATTTAGAGTCGGGCGCGGCGCGTGCAGAACGGCTGCTGAACTCGGGCGACGCGCTGCGCAAGTTCCAGCAACTGGTCGAAGCGCAGGGCGGCGACCCGCGCGTGGTGGAGAACCCGGCTCTGCTGCCGCAGGCTCCCCTCGTGGCGGAGATGCCCGCGCCTGAAATGGGCTATGTGGCGCAGGTACATCCCCGTCAGGTTGCCCTCGCATGCCTGCAACTTGGCGCAGGCAGACAGAAAAAAGAAGACACCATTGACCCCGCGGTGGGGGTGGAGGTGCTGAAAGCCGTCGGCGACCCGGTTCAGGCGGGCGAGCCTGTATTTCGCATCCACGCTCGCACAGAGGCGCAACTCCAGCAGGCGCAGGCGACGCTCCGTGAGGCAATCAAGATAACTGCGACGCCCGCGCCAGCCTCGCCCGTCGTTTTGTGAAGTTCGCCCCTCGTCAGGTATCCTATTTCGTATGAAACGCCTGTGGCTGGTCGGACTGACGGGGCTGATTGGCGTCGGAAGCGTCGCCTGGGCGCAGCTCAGGCAGATTCAGTTCAAAACCGAGGTGATTCTGGAGCGCGTCGCCTACGCGCCGGGCGCGACCGTGAACGGCGTTCTCGTCATGCAGGTCGATAAACCTTACCATGTGAACGCGAACCCCGCCTCGGAAGACTATCTCATCCCCACGGAACTCAAAGTCGAAGCAGGCAAGGGCTATAAGGTGGGCAAAATTGAGTACCCGAAGCCCATCGAGAAGGCGTTCGGCTTCTCGGAGGGCAAGCCCATCAAGATTTACGAAGGGCGCGTGCCCATCCGATTTCAACTCACGCTGGATAAGGCCGTTCCGAAAGGGACTCTCACAGTCAAAGCCACGCTGCGCTATCAGGCGTGCGACGATACCGCCTGCTACCCGCCGCGTCGGACGCCCCTCGAAATCAAAATCCCCATCGCCGACAAAGACGGCGCGGTGAACCCCAAATATCAGGAAGCGGTTCAGGCGAGCGAGCCGGGCGACAGCGCGTCGGGCGGACTGATTGAATACAGCAAAGGCTCTGGCGGACTGGTGGGCAAGCTGGAAGAGTCGTTCCGCACGGGGCAGTGGGTATGGTTCACGGCGATTCTGTTTGTGGGCGGGCTTGCGCTGAACCTCACGCCGTGCGTGCTGCCGCTCATCCCGATTACGCTGGGGTTTTTCAGTATGCAGTCGCGCGGGCAGGTGGGGCAGCGGGTTGGACTCAGCGCGCTCTATGCCCTGAGCATGGCGGCGATGTACGCGACTCTGGGCACAGTCGCCTCGCTGGCGGGCAAGGCGTTCGGGTTCCAGTTCCAGAACCCGTGGGTGCTGGGCACGCTGATTGTCCTGATTGTGCTGTTCGCGCTCGCGCTGTTCGGGGTGTATAAGTTTCAGGTTCCGCCCGCGCTGATGCGTTTTGTGGGCGCGCGGCAGGGCTGGGTGGGGGCGATTCTGATGGGGCTGCTGGCGGGCGTCGCCGCCGCGCCGTGCATCGGTCCCGTGATTGCCGCGCTGATTCCGATTGTCGCCGCGCTGGCGAACCCGATGATTGGGTTCCTCTGCTTCCTCGCGCTGGGACTGGGGCTGGGCGCGCCCTACTTCGTGGCGGGGCTGTTCTACGAGCGCGTGCAGAAACGCATCCCGCGTTCGGGCGAGTGGACGATTCTGGTGGAGCGCATCTTCGGCGTATTGCTACTCGCCGTCGCGCTGTTTTTCGCGAGTAGCTTGGTGGCGCCACAGGTCTACGGCTGGGCATGGGTCGCCTTTTTGGGGCTGACCGCGCTCTATTTTCTGTTCGGCGAGCGCAAGGAGATTACGCAGCCGCGCGTCGTGCGCTTCAAACAGCTGATTGGCGTCGTGTTCGCCGCGCTGACGCTCAATAACGCGCTCTCAATGATGCGCCCCAAGGTGGAAATCGCCTGGGAGCCATACTCCGTCCAGAAACTGGAGCAGGCGAAGGCGGAGGGCAAGCCCGTCCTCATCGACTTCACAGCCACCTGGTGTCAAGCATGTGGCGAGCTAAAACACTACACCTTCACTGACCCCGCTGTGGTGCGCGAATCGGAGCGGTTCGTGCGCCTCGTGCTGGACGCCACCACCGAGAGCGACCCCGCCGTCCAGGAGGCGTTGAAACGGCACGAGGTGGTGGGACTGCCCACGGTAATTTTCATCGACTCGCAGGGCAACGAGCGACGCGATTTGCGCCTGACGGGGTTCGAACGGGCGAACAAGTTTCTGGAGCGGATGCAGGCGGTGCAGTAGGCTAAATGTAAATCCTGTAAGTGGGAACCTCAAACAGTAGCGTGACAATCGACCAGAGCGACCCCATCGTGAAGTCGCCCAGAATCAGCCCCAGCGCGAACTGCAAGCCCTGCCGATGCACATGCCAGCCGCCAAAGCGCAACAGCATCACCTTCAGCAGCCAGCCCAGCAGAAACGGGAACCAGAAATAGTCCACCGCGAAGCTCACGCCGAGCGCGTAGCCCGTCGGATGGAGGGGGAACGCGGTAAACACCGAACGCAAGCCCTTCAGCCCAAGCACCATCAGCGCGCCCCCCGCCAGATAGTACCAGCGGTCGGGATGGCGCAGCGGCTCGTCGGTGAGCCAGGTATTCAGGCGGTCAAACGACTCGCGTCCCAGCCAGAACTTGAAGCCCTGACACGCGCCTTCCGCCCCGAAGCGGTAGGTCACATGCAGGTTCGCCCAGCACACAATCACGAACGCGAGCGCAGACACCGCCAGAATCAATCCGCCCAGCCACAGCGGCGAAAGCGCGTAGTTTTGCCCCATGCGCAACGCCTCCAGCTGATTGGGCATCGGATGACAGCGATAGCCGCGATTGAACCAGTAGAGCGACTGCAGCACCGTGAGATTTTGTACGCCCAGCCCCCGCAGGGTGAACACATCGAACAGGATGCGCTGCGGGTTCACAAAGTAGATTTCGTGGGGCGCGCCCAGCTCCGCGCGCACGCGCGTAATCGTGAGCGCGAGCAAAAAGTAGATGCCGAAAAAGAGCGCGGCGACCCAGAAGTCCATCCGCAGCAGGAAGAGGTTATACAGCGCGAGGACGCCCACGCCCGCGCCCAGCCCCAGCCAGCTGAGTTTATACAGCAGGCGTTCGGGATGGTCGGGCGTCCACGCCGCGCGCCATGCGTCCCGAAAGGTCGCCCGCGCGCCCCATAGCAGCGTCAGCCCCAGCGTCAGCCACGCGCCCGCCGCCTGCTCGTTCAGGAACGGGAACCCGCGCCCCGCCGCCGCGTCCCAACCCATCGCCGCGCCCAGCACCTGAAACCCCTTCCGCGCCAGCATGAAAAACCACGCCGAGAACGCCAGATCCGCAGGCATCAGGTACGCCAGCCCCACCGCGAACGGATACGCCGACATGTTGAACGGCGCCGCCGCGCTCCATGGACGCGTCGTCAAAAATTGACCGATGTTATATTGCTTGATCCACTCGATGTGCGGAAACGAGGGGAACAACACATGCAGCCCGTTCAGCCCGCTGATGGACAGCGCGACGCTGAACCCCGCCCACATCCAGCGCGACTGCCAGAACCCGCCCGACGGCTCCGCCATCGCCAACGGCAACTGAATTAGCGGGAACGCCAGCTTCTCGCTCTGCGTCCACTGCTTCAGCACCAGAAAGTTCAGGCACAGACACATCAGCACGAGCGTCAGGATTAGCCCCGCCCAGAGCGCGAGCGGCTTCGCCCAAATCAGCAGCCAGTCCCAGCGGTAGGGCGAGACGCCGCCGTTATAGAACCCGCGCACGGCGTCCTCATCCCACACGAACAGCGCGTGGGGCACATAGTCCATAAACCGCTCACGCCAGCCTGTTTCGGGCGCGCCATGCCGCTGCAAGTGGGCAATCGCGCCGAACAGGTTCTGCAGCATATCGTGCCCTGCGAATACCGCCCCCGTGACGATGATGATGTAAACGACGGTCAGCTCCGCGCCCGTGAACAGCCCCCGCCCCTGCCGCGTCAGCAGCCAGTTCAGCAGGGCGACCACGAACAGCGTGAAAATCGGCGTGATGAAGATGGGCAGGCTCGTGACATCGAGGGTGTACCAGCGCACCTCGATCACAGTAATCCAGTAGATGTTGAGCGTCATCAAGGCGAGACCGAGCGCGAACGCGCGGAGTCGCACGCGCGTCTTCTCGCTTGCGAACTCCCCCCGCACCGCTCGCCTTTTGGTCTGTAAAGGCATGCCTCGAAGCGCAAGTATACCGCAGTCAGCTTGTAATGCGCTTTACTATTCAGGCGCGAACAATTCCAGTGTATGTCGCGAGGGGGGAATCACGACGGCATCGACAGGAGAACCTCTCGACTTGACGAACTCCTAATCTCGGAGGATTCCCTATGCCGCAGGTGCGTTTCGATACCTATTATCGCTACGACGAGCTGACGCAGATTTTGCACGCCTACGCCGAGGAGTACCCCGACCTCGTGCGCATCGAGAGCATCGGCAAGAGCTACGAAGGGCGCGACATCTGGCTGCTGACCGTGACCAACTTCGCCACTGGGCCTGCTGAAGAGAAGCCCGCCCTCTGGGTGGACGGCAACATCCATGCCAGCGAGGTGTCGCCCTCCAGCGCGTGTCTGTATCTGATTCATCGGCTGACGGGCGAGTATGGCAAGCATGAGAAAATCACGCGCTGTCTGGACACCCGCGCATTTTATATCTGCCCGCGCGTGAACCCCGACGGCGCGGAGTGGGCGCTCGCTGACAAGCCCAAAATCATCCGCTCCAGCACGCGCCCCTACCCCTACGACGAAGACCCCATCGGCGGGTTGGTGACCGAAGACATCGACGGCGACGGACGCATGCTGATGATGCGCATCCCCGACCCGAACGGCAACTGGAAGAAGCACCCTGACGAGCCGCGCCTGATGATTCGCCGCGACCCTGACGAGGTGGGCGGCGAATACTACCGCATCCTGCCCGAAGGCAGGTTCGATGAGCCGTTCGACCCCGCGATCCTGACCATTCAGCCGAAAAAAGAGGGCTTAGATCTCAACCGCAACTTCCCCAGCAACTGGAGACAAGAGTACGAGCAGCACGGCGCGGGACCCTACCCCACCTCCGAACCCGAAGTGCGCGCAATTGTGGACTTCATCGCGAAACACCCCAACATCACGGGCGGGATCACTTTTCACACTTGGAGTGGCGTGCTACTGCGCCCCTACAGCCACCAACCCGACGACGCCTTCCCCGCTGAAGACCTGTGGACTTACCAGAAAATCGGCGCGAAAGGCACCGAAATCACGGGCTACCCGAATATCTCGGTATATCACGACTTCAAGTATCATCCCAAAGAGTATATTTCGGGCGTGTTCGACGACTGGATGTACGACCACATGGGCGTGTTCGCGTGGACGGTAGAGATCTGGAGTCCCCAGCGGCAGGCAGGCATCACCGAGTATAAGTTCATCGACTGGTATCGCGAACACCCGGTAGAGGACGACCTGAAGCTGCTCAAGTGGAGCGACGAAGCGCTGGGCGGTAAGGGCTATGTGGACTGGTACGAATTCGAACATCCGCAGCTGGGCAAGGTGGAGCTGGGAGGCTGGGACGCGCTCTATGCGTGGCGCAACCCGCCGCCAGAGTTTCTGGAGAAAGAGGTCGCGCTATTCCCCGACTGGTTGGTGTGGCACCTGCTGATTTCGCCGAAGCTGGAAATCTACGAGGCGAAAGTGGAGCCGCTCGGCGAGGGCGTGTATAAGGTGCGTCTCGTGGTGCAGAATACAGGCTGGCTGCCCACCTACATCACGAAGAAAGCGTTGGAGAAGAAGGTCGTGCGCGGCGTGATTGCCGAGATCGAGCTGCCTGAGGGCGCGA
The DNA here is from genome assembly GCA_964470265.1 of uncultured Fimbriimonadales bacterium. Lineage (GTDB taxonomy): Bacteria > Armatimonadota > Fimbriimonadia > Fimbriimonadales > GBS-DC > GBS-DC. The sequence goes on from CAYYCA010000085.1 coordinate 7,672, forward strand.
CTCTGCGTTCGGGCAAGCCGCGCGAGGAGCTGGGGCAACTAGAAGGGCGCGCCTACAAGCCCAGCGCGGCGAATGTGTGGAACGCCGACCCGACCGACGACCGCGCCAAAGTGGAATGGGTCGTGCACGCCCCACAGGGCGGAACCGTGCGCATCACCGCAAAACACGACCGCGCGGGCGTCGTGCGGGTTGAGCTGAGGCTGGAATAATAAGCCCTTCCCACGAAAAATGCTGCGGAAATGGAGGGGGAAACAGATGAGATTCCTCGCTGCGCTCGAAAGGACAACGGTTGTCCTTCCGAGCGCAGTGAGAAATCTTTCGGTATCATTTCTTCCGAGGAAGACTTATACCAATCGCGCGTTCAAGTAGTTCAAATCGTCGGCGGGGACGCCGACGCTACGCGAGCGCGTTCGTAGCGTCGGCGTCCCCGCCGACGATTTGAACTACTTGAAACCCCAATCGGTCG